>NZ_CP061038.1:4952500-5197460 GCF_014490665.1 Sphingomonas alpina
ATGCATCCCGAAATCCTCAAGCCTTCGGTCGCGGCCAAGGCGCTGGCGGTTGGCCCGGTGATGAGCCAGAACGCGTTCAACGCTTATAAGGCCGGCGTCAAAATGGCGTTCGGGACGGATGCCGGCGTCTATCCGCATGGCCAGAATGGCCGCGAGTTCGAGCTGCTGGTCAAGGCCGGCATCCCGGCGATCGACGCGATCCTGATGGCGACATCGGCCGCCGCCGACCTGATCGGCGATGCCGATGATATCGGCACCATCCAGCCCGGCCGCTATGCCGACATCATCGCCACCAGCGGCAATCCGCTGACCGACATCACCGAATTGCAACGCGTGGCGTTTGTCATGAAGGGCGGGCAGATCGTCAAGCAGGCCGGGCAATAAGTGGAAGAGAGTGGTTCGCGCTGAGCTGCGGAGACGCGAAGGGGACAAAGTGCCGGGACAATGGGAACCATCTCCCTGCACTCTCCGGCGCCGCGCGAGCAGACTTTCTATCCAGCCCCAGATCCGCATGGCCGGACGAAGGCAACGGGCCGAATCCTATATCAGCTGTCCGTACGAAATCGCCGTGTGGACGCGCTATAACCTCCATCGACGGGATAGCTCATGCCCGTGACATAGCTTGCCGCGTCGGAGGCCAGGAAGGCCACCGCATCGGCGATATCCGCCGGATCGCTAGGACGCCATATCGGCACGTGACTGCGGGGCTGGTGCAGATCGCGCTGGTCTGCCGGCTCCAGCTCCGCTGCTTCCAGCACCTCGAGATGGCCGGACACCACGGCGTTGACGCGGATATTATGTTCCGCCCACTCACAGGCCAGGCTTTTCGTCAGCATGCTCACGGCTGCACCGGCCGCCGAATTGGCGGGGCCTCGCGGCATCCCACTGGCTGCTCTGCCTGAGGGCAGGTTGACGATCGCGCCACCATGCCCGGTCGCGGCCATTGCCCGCGCCGCCGCGCGCGCGGCGATCATCGCGGCCGTCAGCCCGGCATCGAATATACGCCGAAAATCGGCAAGGCTCCGGTCGATCGTCGGCCTGGCCGCGTCGTCGACGCTCGCTGCATTGACGAGCACCGCGACGGGGCCGATCGTCGCGGCAATCCGCGCCACCGCCGCCTCCACCGCGTCCTCGTCGGTCAGGTCGAGCACGATGCCGATACGATCGTCGGGCAGCGCGGCAACGGCATGCCGGTCACCGTCCGCCGCCACCACCTTCGCGCCTAACCGCACGAAGTGATCGGCGACCGCCGCGCCGATACCCGACGCGCCGCCGGTGACCAACACCGTGCCTTTGGGTACGCAGCCGCTCACCGGCGCGCTCGACGCCGCCTCCCGCCCGCCATAGGCCGCGACGCCACCATCTGCGAGGAACGCCGCGCCGGTCATATGGCGTGCGCCGGCGACATGCAGGATCGCGGCGGCGATCTCCTCAGGCTCGGCCATCCGTCCGAGCGGCACTGCGGCGCCGGCCACGCTCGGGTCAAATTTGCCCGCGCGTTCCAGCGAGGCGAGGATTTCGGTACGCACATAACCGGGCAGCACTGCGTTCACGCGAACGCCGCTTGTCGCCCACTCACATGCCAGCGCATTCGTCAGTCCGAGGATCGCCGCCTTGGTCATGCTGTACGGCGTGCGCCCCGGCAGCGCCGACAGTGCCGCCCCTGATGAGAGGTTGACGATCGATCCCGACGCTTGCTGGATCATGACCTTCCCCGCCTCGCGCGCGGCAACATAGCAACCATCCACATTCACCCCGATCAACCGCCGCACCTCGCCGATCGGCTTGTCGAGCACCTTGCTCGCATTCGGGTCGACGATCCCGGCATTGTTGACCAGCACGTCGATCCGCCCGAACCGCATTGCGACGGCCGCAATGGTGGCGATCACCATCGCTTCGTCCGAGACGTCCATCGCCAGCCCGACATGGCGGTCGCCCAATGCGGCCGCGTGCGCCTCGACGGCGGATATGTCGAGGTCGGTCAGTACCACCGTGTCGCCGGCGGCGGCAAAGGCACGCGCGGTGGCCAGGCCGATCCCGGCGCCGGCGCCGGTAATGATCACGATGCGGGATGTGGGAGCGGGGGGGGATGGACATCAAACTCTCCTGTTCTACGCAGTACCGCCAGACAACTGCGCCGCCCGCCTGTGAGCAAAACCTGCTGTCCTAGGAGAGCGGTTATCGCAGATGGGATACGCGCCGCCGTCCCTCCCGAGCGCGTGACCGGCCAAACGCGCTGCTGATACATCAAAGTCAAACCAGCGGGAGACGGACAATGGTGGGCGAACTTGCGGGACGGGCGGCAATCGTGACGGGGGCATCGCGCGGGCTGGGCCGGGCGATCGCCGCGCTGTTCGTGTCCGAAGGCGCAAGCGTCGCGATCCTGGATCTCAAGCAGCCTTGGGCCGGCGCGGTCGCTGACGACATCAACGCGGCGGGCGGTCAAGCGATCGGCATTGGCTGCGACGTGTCCGACCGCAATGCGGTCCATGCCGCCGTCGCGCAAACACTGGCGGCGTTCGGCCGGCTTGACGTGCTGATCAACAACGCGATGTGGAACAAGTACGAACCAATAGCGGACATCGTGCCGGAAACCTTCGATCGCATGACGCGGATCGGTCTCGGCGGCATTGTTTGGGGCATCCAGGCCGCTGCGCCGGCGATGCAGGAGAATGGCGGCTCGATTGTCAATATCGGCTCGATGGCCGGTCGCCTCGGCAGCCCCAACGCGCTCATCTATGCCGGCGTCAAGGCGGGCGTTGACGGCTTGACCCGGTCCGCTTCGATCGAACTCGGCAGGCACGGCATCCGCGTTAACGCGATCGCGCCCTCGACCATCGCCACCGACGGCGTGCTCGCGATGCTTACGCCCGAGGCGATGGCCAGCCGTCTCGAACGCTCCCCGCTGGGCCGCCTGGGCGAAACGAGCGACATAGCTGAAACCGCCCTCTGGCTGGCCTCGGACCGATCGAGTTTCATCAACGGGCAATCGATCGCAGTGGACGGCGGTCTTGGTCACGCCTTTATGCCGTGAGCGCCGTGCAGCGCGCAAGCGGGCTGGATCGCGGCGATGGAGACGACGCCTCGGCCTAAGTGAAAACGACTCCTAGACCCCGAACGTTTTTGCCCAGGCAACAAAGAGATCGGGCCAGATCTGAGCGGGCTTGCCCATGGCACGGCGCAGGCCGAAGCCATGGCCGCCGTTGGTGAAGAGGTGCGTTTCGACCGCAATGCCATTGCTTTTCAAGGCGGCACGAAACTCCAGCGTGTTGCTCACCGTCACGGTCGCATCATCTTCGGCATGGACCAGAAAGTAGGGCGGCGTGGCCGGGCCGACATTCGCGGCGGGCGAATGGGCACGCTCCCGCTCAGCGCTTGCGTGCTCGCCGAGCAAGAGCGCCCGGGAGCCGGCATGAGCGTCGGGCGCGGACATGGATTGTACAGCGTAGATCGACGCGGCGATGTCGGGCCGTGCGCTCAGGCGGTCGGCGTCGTCGACAGGATCATAGGTGCGCACCGCGAAGCGCGTGGCGAGATCGCCGCAGACATGACCGCCTGCCGAGAACCCCATCGCCGCGACGCGTTCGGGAATGATGCCGTAATCGCGTGCGCGCGCGCGGATCAGTCGTATCGCACGCTGGGCATCCGATAGCGCGACATTCGGCCCCGCCTTCCAGCCTTCTCCGGGCAACCGATAGAATAACACGAACACGGTGAAACCGCGCGCCGCCAGCCAGCGGCCGATCTCATACCCTTCCTTGTCGATGACGACCCATTTATAACCGCCGCCCGGCATGACGAGCACCGCGGAGCCGTTTGGCACAAGAGGACGGAACACGACCATGCGCGGGCGGCTGATGCCGTACACGGCGCGGTCGGTGACTTGGTCGTCCTTGCTTCGCTCATCGACCGTCTCGACCGGCAAAGTGGCGGGTGCGCCGGGGGCGCCACCCGGCCACAGGTCAATCGTCTCGATCGGTTCGGGCAGGCCAGGCACTGGCGTGGTGCCGGGTCGCCGCGCGGGCGGCGCGGTCTGCGCGCTGGCGGTACCGGTCAGTCCAGCGGCGAGGGTCGTGAAAATCATCGCTCGTCGATCAATCAACGCCTTGCTCCCAGAGAAGGATGAGCAAAAAGGACGCTCGCCCGATAGGGCGAGCGTCCGTCCGCAATCCCGCCAAGTGCGGCGGGATTATATCTTCACGCGCGCTCCGAACAGGATGGTGCGCCCGAAATGATTATTCTCATAGTTTCGCTGCGCTGCGGCATCGGTATAGCGAAGACGATAGTCGTCGGTCAGGTTGACGCCCTCGATCGAGAGTTCGAGATTCTTGGTGAAACGATAGCGGACCGATGCATCGACATTCACCGAACGTGCATAGCCTTCAAAATCATTGCCGGTCGCGCTGATCGCGTCGACAAAGGGGGATCGATAGCTGATCGACGCACGAGCGCTGAACTTGCTGTCCTCATAATAGAGCGTTCCGTTATACGCCTGCTTCGACAAGCCGAACAATGTCGAAGTCCGGGGCGTTGCTGCCGGCGCGACCAGCCTGCAGGTCGTTGGCGTAGCGCAGACGATGGCCGATGGCCCGACCACACCATAAGTCGCGTCCGAACCGATAAAGGTCGCGTTGGCAAGGATGCCGAAGTTGGACAAGAAGCCCGGCAGGAATTTGAACGGCGCCTGGAGCGCGATCTCGACACCCTTCAGCGAGGCTCCCGTACCGTTAACCGTGGTGCGGATCGAATACAGCTGATTGGGATCGAAATTGATAAAGGCGGGGGAGCTCGGCGGCAGCACTGACTTGGGCAGTCCGGTCGAGGCGAAGGTTGCGGTGAGGGTCTGCGCAACCGGGAAGCTGCTGACCGACTTCTTGAACAACGCCACCGAGAAAATAGACTGCGGCGCGAAATACCATTCGAACCCCAGATCAAATGAGGTCGCGCGGAACGGCAACAGGAGGGGATTGCCGTTGGTGATGCTGTAATTAAACCCATCGATCGAACCACCTGGCGTCAGGTTACCCAGGGTTGGGCGGGTCATCACCTTCGAAATAGCGCCGCGAATGACAATATCCTTGGTGGGAAACAGCGCAATGTTGATCGCCGGTAACCAGTCATCATAACTCCTTTCGACGCGCTTGACCGCAGTGACCGCGCCGCCAACCAAGCCGATCGAAACCTGATCTGTTTTGACATAACGAATGCCGGCATTCGCGGCATAGTTCAGCCCAAGCAGATCGCCCTTCACGTCGAATTGCAGATAGCCGCCCTTCACCTCTTCCGAGACGCTTCGCGTATTACCCAAATCAACCGCGGCGGTGCGTGAATAGAGCTTCGTGAAATCGGCGGCGGCATCGATATTCGGCACGACATAAGTCGATGTGGTGCCGCCCGGCTGGCCGGCATTGCCCAGATTGACGGTCTCCGCCAACGCGCTGGTGAACGGGAAACCGTAGACGCTGGCCGAGCAAGTGATGGTGCCGAGCACCAGATCCTGGCCGCTCGATCCGCAGACCGCCGTATCGCGGCTGAAGCCCTGCGTATCGAAGGTGAATTTGCGATAAACACCGCCCGCCTTGATCTGGAACCCTTCGGTCACGTCCCATTCGGTGCGGATTTGCGCGGTACGGAACTTGTTGACCGTGCTCGATGGACGATCGCGAATTTCCGCCAGCTGGAAACCGGCTGGATTGGTCATGTTGTTGCCGAAGGTCAGCGTGGGGCTGGCCATGTCGGTATAGTCGTATCGATAATTCTGCGCCGTCCGGTTATCGATGACGAAGGTCGTTTCGGTCGGAATGCTGGCATTCGATTTCGACAGGCCAGCGAGCAATGTCACACGGAAGCTGTCGCCGAAATCCTGATCGAGCGTGCCGCCGATCTGGTAGAATTCGGTCTGCGATTCCCGGCGATAATGTTCGTTGCGGACATAGGCGTCGTTGAGCGTCGCCGCGATCATGTTGTTGTTGTTGTCATATACCGGATTGACCACGTCGATGCGGCGTTCGTTGCTGCGCAGCAATACTTCGGCCCATTTCTCGTCGCGGACCTCATTGAAGCGCGAATAGAGTGCATCGATCGATATCTTGGTGTGCTCGGTCGGCTCGAACTGCACGCTGCCGGTGATGCCGAGACGCTCGCGATCATGCTCGATCACGCCATAGCGCGGAATGCGCGGATGGAAGGATTGCCCGGCCTTGTCGCAGGCGGCGCTGCGCACATAAGTGCCGCCGCTGTTAGGTGCGGTGTAACACGGCGTGCCGTCAACGGAATCGAACAGCGCCTGTGCCCAGCGCACCGAATTGTTGCCGAGTTCCAGCGTCTTGGTCTTGGAATAGGCGGCGGAGACCGACGCACCGAACGTGCCTGCGTCATTCTTGAAGGCGAGCAATCCGGCAACGCGCGGGCCGACATTCTTGCTCAGGTCATTATAGGAGCCCTGGGCCGACAGCGCGCCGCTGAACCCCGTCTTGCCGCCTAGCGGATTACCGGTGTTGAGATCGACCACTGCGCCGAGCGACCCTTCGTCGAGTGATGCTTCGGCGGTCTTGTGTACGACGATGCTGCTGAACAGCTCGGATGCGAAGACGTTGAAGTCGAACGACCGGTCGCGATTGGCGCTGGCGCCGTCAGTCGAGGTCGCGACCGTCTCCATGCCGTTGACGCGGACCCGAGTGAACTGCGCACCAAGGCCGCGCACGGTGATCGCACGGCCTTCGCCGCCGTCGCGCTGGATCGATATTCCAGGAATGCGTTGCAATGATTCGGCCAGATTCTGATCGGGGAATTTGGCAATATCCTCGGCGACGATCACATCGACAGAGGAGACGGATTCGCGCTTCTGGTTCAAGGCCGCCTGAAGCGATTGGCGAAAGCCGGTGACGACGATATCGCCGCCCTGATCCTGCTCGTCCGCTATGGCATCCTGTTCGGGTTGCGCCTGAAGCGTAGCCGATGTTGCGGGTGTGATCTCGGCAGCAGCGGCTTTCGTGATGGTGACGGGCAGGATCAGGCCGATCGCTAGAGCGCCCAGCGATACACCGGCAATCCGGCGATGACATTTGTTTCGCGACTGCCCAATTATATTCTTCATCATGCACTCCCCTATCCCACACCGCCTGGCGGTGCTGCCTGACACCGGTCACCGGTCCATGCGCTCAATCAGCGCTGAAGCGGGCGGAAAAATCTCGGAGAGGGAGGCCGATTTCGGTGACCACACGTTAATCCTCTCCGCAACAGCCATTCTTTGTTGGCCTGTTCTTCACATTGTTTGCCGCCTTTGGTAACCGGTGTCAATGATTTTGCGAATTGCTATGTAGTTCCGGCATTGAGGAGTGGGAGAGATGAACGGACTGTTTTGCGGGCTTGGTATATTCGTGCTTGCGGCAGTCGCCGCGACAGGAGCGGGGGCGGCCCGGACCGCGGAGCGGGCGATGGTCGTGATCGACGAGCGCGATACGGTGCGCGATGAACCCCCACCACATGGCGCGATCGGCATGAGTACCGCCTATAGGATCAGTGATGCCGTGCCGGACCGTTCGATGGAGTTCAGGAAGCGCGTCCTGCATATCGATGCTGCGATCGGGTCGCACCGTATCGATCATGACGAAGTCTATTATGTGCTGTCTGGCTTAGGCGAAGTGTCATCCGGCAAGCAAACGATGTCGCTCAAGCCCGGTATGGCCGCCTACCTCTATCGAGGCGAGACGGTCGGCATCCGTCAGAAGGGGGCAGCGCCGCTCGTCCTGATCATTTCCTATCCACTGGCGACGCCAGTTCATGTGCCCGGCTGAATATAGGGAATACGAGCGAAAAGCTCGCGCTCCCACCGGCGCGGATCGTCGGCGAGCGTGGCCCGGGTATCGAAGACCATCGTCGCCCGACGTGACAGATCATAGGTCGGCCAGTGCGGGATCATGCGATGATTGGGATCGCCGGCACGCGCAAAGGCGATGAAGCTGTCTTGCATGGCTTTGCTCGCCGCGCGGGCATCGGCCGCTGTGCCAGTCTGCGATCCCGGAGCCGGCAGCGTGCCGAACACCAATGGGATATCCATAGTGTGGAATGCTCCCCGGCGCGGATCGGAACGTGAAGTGAAATCGACTTGATAGACCCAGGTTGGCGCGCGCGCCTCGGCGCGGCGTTCGGCTTCGATCAGCTGGCTGCGCCAGCTTCGTCCCGCCGTGGTCGCGCCATAGAAGATGTCGAGCGGCGACCAGGCCGGGAAATGTGCGCGATATTCGGCGACCACCCATTCGGGCAGCACGTCTATGCGCAGCTCGGGCGCGATCCGCTCGGCCAGATTGCCCCAGGTGAGATCGCGTAGTTTCGGCGAATCGAGCCCGATAAAGGCACGTGTCTCATCATGCGTGTTACCGAGCAGCATCGGGATCGCGTTGGATTGCGGATTGGCATCGGGCCAGAACGGATGGCGCGTCAGCCATTTCATGTCGAGCACCGGACCGAAATAGATGCCGCCACCGAGAATCGGATCAGTCGCGTCGAGCGCTTGGACAAGGCTTTCCCTGGGCATGGTCAGCAGCGGCGACAGATCCTGTTCCCGAACACCGAGCCTGGCGAGAAAGGCACGGGTGCGTGCGGTGGCGTTAAGCGGCCCGGATGCGGTGACTTGCTGCCCGCTCATCGTCGCGGCGCGGTGAAACAGGCCTTGCGCCGCCGGCATTCCCATCATCGTCGCGATCTTCGCGCCACCGCCCGACTGGCCAAACACCATCACCCGCGCCGGATCGCCGCCAAAGGCGGCGATGTTGTCGCGCACCCAGCGCAGTGCGAGAACCAGGTCGAGCTGACCGGCATTACCGCTATCGGCAAAGCGCGGATCAAATCGCGCGAGATACAGATAGCCGAAAGCGTTGAGCCGGTGATTTACCGTCACCACCACCGCATCGCCCCGTGCGGCAAGGGCCTGACCGTCATTGAGCGGATCGGTAACGCTGCCGCCGGAATAAGCGCCGCCATGGATATAGAGCATCACCGGCTTGCGCGCGGCGGGGCGTGCATCGCTGGTCCAGATGTTGAGGAGCAGGCAGTCCTCGGATTGAGCGCCATAAATCGTGCCGCTTTGCGGCGCGACTGGCCCGAACACATCGCAGATGACCAGTTCGTCCGGCCGGGACACCGGACGCGGCGCCATGAAGCGATCGGCGCGGCCATAACGGATACCGCGAAAGGCGGAGACTCCGTCACTGCTGCGTCGTCCCTGAAACCGGCCTGCCGGCGCGGACACGATCGGCGGCGATGAAGCGGCAAAGGCGAGACGAGGCATCAGCAGCATTGCGCCGCCCATCCCGGTCAGCGCGCGACGGCTGATATCAGCGCCGGACATGCCCGTCACAGCCCAGCGAAGCATCGATCGGCTCGCCATCAAAGGCGATGCGGGTGGTATCGCAGCCGTGCCCGCGCGACATGGGAATCACGACACGGCCGGTGGTGAGAGGCGGAGCATGATTTCGCCAAAGGCAAGCAGCTTGGTCATCGTGCGAGCCAGCCGCCATCGATGGCGAGGATATGGCCGTTGACATAACCGGCGGCGCGCGAGGCAAGGAACACCGCCGCGCCGCCCAGATCCTCGGGGTCGCCCCAGCGCCCCGCCGGGATGCGCTCGAGGATCGATCTGTTGCGCGCTTCGTCGGCGCGGAGCGCGGTGGTGTTGTTGGTGGCGATATACCCCGGCGCGATCGCGTTCACCGTCACTCCCTTTGCCGCCCATTCATTGGCGAGCAACTTGGTCAGCCCGCCGATCCCCGATTTTGAGGCGGTATAGCTCGGCACGCGGATCCCGCCCTGGAACGTCAGCATCGACGCGATGTTGATGATCCGCCCGTTACCCCCCTCTTTTTCATGGCGCGCAATCATATGCCGTCCCGCCGCCTGGCACAGGAAGAACACCGATTTCAGATTGGTGTCGATCACCGCATCCCAGTCTTCTTCAGTGAAGTCGACCGAGTCGGCGCGGCGGATGATGCCGGCATTGTTGACCAATATGTCGAGCCGGCCAAGCTTTGCGATCGTCTCGTCGACGACGCGCTGCACCGGTTCGATCGTCGAGAGGTCGGCCGAGACGATCTCTGCTTTACGGCCAAGTGCGCGGGCCTTGGCCACGGTCTCCTCGGCCGGCGTGCGCCCGACCGCGGCGATATCCGCGCCGGCCGCGGCGAGCGCCAGCGCGATCGACTGGCCGATGCCGGTATTGGCGCCGGTGACGATCGCGACCTGGCCGCCAAGGTCGAAGGGATTGGTCATCGCGCTCAACTCAAGCCAGCTGACAGATGTCGAGGACGGTCATGTCGGTATAGTCCTGGTTCTCACCCGCCATCGCCCAGATAAAGGCATAGGCCTTGGTGCCCGATCCCATATGCACCGACCAGGGCGGGCTGATCACCGCTTGTTCATTGGCGATGACGATGTGACGCAGCGCTTCGCCTTCACCCATATAATGGAACACGCGGTCGGCCGGGCCATCCAGCTCGAAGTAGAAATAGATTTCCGAACGGCGTTCATGGATGTGCGGCGGCATGGTGTTCCACACGCTGCCCGGCTTGAGCACGGTCAGCCCCATGACCAGCTGGGCTGAATCGCATATGCCGGGAATGACCAGCTGGAAGATGGTCCGCTCATTCGATTCCTCAAGGCTGCCGCGCTCCAGCGCATTGGCATCGCCAATGCCGAGCTTGCGGGTGGTGAAGGCTTTGTGCGCCGGGCAGGAGGCGAGATAGAAACGCGTGCCCGCGCCGGAGAAGGTCACGTCCTTTGCCCCCATCGTGACGTACAGGCAGTCCTTGTTGCCCAGCGTGAACGTCTCGCCGTCGACGGTGACCACACCCTCGACCGCACCGACATTGACCACCGCCAGTTCGCGCCGTTCGAGAAATGGATGACCCACAGCCGAGGCCGGCTCGCTCTGGTCGGGCAGTTTCACCGCGCCGCTGCCCACCGCAACACCACCGATCACGAAACGGTCGGCATGCGTGTAGTTCAGCACGCACTCACCCTCGCGAAACAGGTCCTCGATCAAATACCGATCGCGCAACTCGTCGTTCGACACGCACTCCATCATATCGGGATGCGTCGCGTAATAGGTCCGGTCGAACATGCAAAATCTCCTGGGGTCAGGCGGCCTGAGCGGCGAGCCGGGGTTGATCGATCTTATAAGCGCGACGCACCAGGCCATTGGTCAGCTCATACGCCAGCTCGGCCGCTTCCCAGTCCGCGATGCGATGTTCGGTGACGAGCCGGGCAAGAAAGCCGCAATCGATGCGCCGCGCGACATCGTGGCGCGCCGGGATCGAAAGAAAGGCGCGCGTGTCGTCGTTAAAGCCGACCGTGTTGTAGAGCCCTGCGGTCTCGGTGGTCATTTCGCGAAAACGGCGCATGCCCTCAGGTGAATCATGGAACCACCAGGATGGCCCGAGCTTCAGGCACGGATAATGCCCAGCAAGCGGCGCGAGCTCTCGTGCGTAAGTCGATTCGTCGAGCGTGAAGAGGATGATCGACAGATCGGTCGCGCCACCGAAACGGTCGAGCAGCGGTTTCAACGCATGAACATAATCGGTGCGCGTCGGGATATCGGCACCCTTGTCGCGTCCATGGCTGGCGAACAATGCCGCATTATGGTTGCGCGCTGAGCCCGGGTGGATCTGCATCACCATGCCGTCCTCGACCGACATCGCTGCCATTTCGGTCAGCATCTGGGCGCGAAACAACTCAGCCTCGGCCGGCGTCCAGTGGCTACCCATGATGCGCTGGAACAACGCTTCGGCTTCGACCGCCGAGAGGTTGGCGGTCGCCGCGGTCGGGTGCCCATGATCGGTCGCCGTAGCGCCGGCCGCGCGAAAATCGGCGCGACGTTTGCGATGCGCGGCGAGATAGCCTTGCCAACTATAGACATCCTCCCCGGTCAGTTCGGCAAAACGCGCCAGGGCGGGCCGGAATACCTCGTGTTCGACATCGATCACGCCATCGGGGCGATAGGTCGTTACCACCTTGCCCTTCCAGCCCGACGCGGCGATACGGTGATGTGCCGACAAATCATCCTGTGCGCCCTCTGTGGTCGCGAGGAAATCGATGCCGAACCGGTCGAACAACGCACGGGGGCGGAATGCCGGGCTCCCCAGCGCCTCGGCGATGCGGTCGAAATACAGGTCGGCGGTCGCCTCTTCCAGCGCCACGTCGAAGCCGAAGACATCGGCGAAGACATGGTCGAGCCACAGCCGCGACGGCGTGCCGCGAAACAGGGTATAGTTCTGCGCGAACAATCGCCACGCAGCGCGCGAAGCGGTCGCGGGAGAACCGTCGAGGCGCGGAATGGCCAGCAGATCGAGATCGATGCCCTGACTGTAAAGCATGCGATAAAGATAATGATCGGGGGCGAGCAGCAGCGATGTCGCGTCGGTCCAGGGGCGATCGTCCGCGAACCAGCCGGCATCGGTATGTCCATGGGGGCTGATGATCGGCAGGTTGGCCACCGTGGCGTAGAGCACACGTGCAACATCGCGCGCCGCCGCATCGACCGGAAAAAGGCGGTCGGGATGAAGTTCCAGTTGCCGTGCCATCGTCATCCTCTCTGCCGCCTTCGAACAGCTAAAGCCTTGGTAACCGGTGTCAGCAATTGGCGCAACTAGCCGCACAACCACCATATATGGCCTGTTACCGGGTGATGTGACCCCTCTTTTCCATCAATGCCCTTAAGGGTGACAGGTGCGCGAGGCGGCCCGCCGCCCCTCGCTCGCCTGAGCCGTTGGCAGGACTTGTCGGTCATTCTATGGTCGGGCAAAAGATGCTACCAAAAGACACCGGTTTCCGAAAGAAAGACATGACTAAGGCCTTACGGGTCGACCCTATGGACAGTGTTGCGACGCTCCTGACGGATGCAGTTGCCGGAGACACCGTCAACATAGGGGACGTCGGCGTCGTTGCGACAGCCGCGATCCCATATGGACACAAGATCGCGCTGCGCGCGGTGAAGCGCGGCGATGCCGTCATCAAATTCGGTTTTCCGATTGGCCTGGCGAGTCGGGCGATCGCGCCCGGCGATCATGTGCATAGCGACAATCTCTCCACCGCGTTGCTGGGAGAATTGGACTATAGCTATGCGCCGCCGGATGGGCGGATGCCGACACCAACTCAAGCCTCGGTCAACAGCAGCTTCATGGGCTATCGCCGGCCGGACGGACGCGTCGGCACGCGCAACGAGATCTGGGTATTGCCGACCGTTGGCTGCGTTGCGCGCACCGCCGAACGGATCGCGGCGCGCGGCAATGCGGCCCATGCTGGTAAGATCGATGGAGTCCATGCCTTCGCTCATCCGTTCGGTTGCTCACAACTGGGCGATGATCTGGCTGCGACGCGGCGTATCCTGGCCGGGCTGGCCAATAATCCCAATGCGGGCGGGGTCGTCATCGTCGGGCTGGGATGCGAATCGAACCAGATCGATGCGCTGCTTGCCGAAATCCCCGAACAGCGCCGCACGCTGGTTCGCACCCTGGTGGCGCAGCATGCCGATGACGAGGTCGAGGAAGGCGTCGCACTGGTCGCCGAGCTTGCCGCGCGGATCGTGGCGCCACGCGAGCGCTTCGGCCTCGATGCGCTCACGCTGGGCGTCAAATGCGGCGGGTCCGACGGCTTTTCGGGACTGACCGCCAATCCACTGGTCGGGCGGATGAGTGATCGTGTGACCGCCGCCGGCGGCAAGGTGATCCTGACCGAGATCCCCGAAATCTTCGGCGCCGAACAAATGCTGATGAACCGTGCCAGCGATGCGCGCGTGTTCGAGGGCATTGTGTCACTGGTCAATGGTTTCAAACGCTATTTCACCGATCATGGCGAGCCCGTGTCGGAGAACCCGTCGCCCGGCAATATTGCCGGCGGAATCACCACGCTGGAGGAGAAGTCGCTTGGCGCGGTGCAAAAGGCGGGTCGCGCGAGGGTGGTCGATGTGATCGGCTATGCCGGGCGCGCGCGGCATCCTGGACTGACCTTGCTTGAGGGCCCGGGCAATGATGCCGTTTCCTCTACCGCGCTGGCAGCGGCGGGCGCGACGGCGATCCTGTTTACCACCGGACGCGGCACACCGCTCGGCTTTCCCGTGCCGACGATCAAGATCGCCTCGAACAGTGCGCTTGCGGCGCGCAAGCCGGGCTGGATCGATTTCGACGCCGGGCGCGTGCTGACCGAAGGATTCGAGCGGGCGGAAACCGCGCTTGCCGACATGCTGTGCGCGGTCGCCTCGGGTGCGGAAACCGCCGCCGAACGCAATGGCGAGCGCGAGATCGCGATCTGGAAACGCGGCGTGACATTGTAACGCGGCTGTCGCGTGCGGCGATCGGCAGGATACCGGACGGGATCTTCTGACCGCGGGCGGCTTGCGCCGGTCGCCGCGAGCATCGTTCATTTCGGTCCGGGCGCGTTCCATCGCGAGCATTAAGCGGCCTATATTGACACCTTGCTTGATCCGCGCTGGGCATTGCGGCGGCGTCGCCGCGCAGTGCCGGTACGACCGACGCTTTAAAAGAGCGGCTCTACACGCTGGCGCCTTCGAGTGGCTGGCGAAGTGTTTTTCACACTGGCTTGTCAATGACACCGGTTTCCCATACGTACGCCGAAACGACGTATGGAAACGCGCGCAGGGGATGCCGGTGGAGAATTCGGGCCACAATTCTGACAATGGTGCGCGTATCGCCCGTTCGTTCGTTGCGGCGCGTCGAGCGGGTACCGCGCTTGCGGACTATCCGGGCGACCCGCCAGCCGCGTTGAGTGATGCCTATGCAGTGCAGGACATGGCGATCACGCTGACCGGGCGGACAATCGCCGGCTGGAAGGTTGGCCGGATCAATCCGCCTCTGGGCGGGGTCGATCGGCTGGTTGGGCCGATCTTTGCCGATCAGGTGGTCGACCATCGGCCGGAGCCGGTCGACATGCCGGTCTTCGCGCGCGGCTTCGCAGCGGCGGAGGCTGAGTTTCTGCTGCGCATCGCGAGGACGCCTGACCCAGCTAAGCTGCGCTATACGATGGATGAAGCGCGCGTGCTGATCGATGCCGTTCATATCGGGATCGAGATTGCCAGTTCACCCTTTCCCGGCATCAACGATCATGGGCCGGGCGTAACGATCTCCGATTTCGGCAACAATAATGGCCTGGTCGTGGGCGGGGCGATCCCGGAGTGGCGTGAGGCGGATCTGACCATTTGGCCGATCGAGGTATCGATCAATGGCGGCCTCGTCGGTGCGGCCACTGCCGCCGAGATGCTCGACGGCCCATTCGGCGCGGCGCGGTTCCTGTTGGAGTTGATGGCGGCGCGCGGCATCGCACTCACGCCCGGGCAATGGATTTCCAGCGGGGCCGTCACCGGCGTTCATCCCGTCGCGATCGGCGATCGGGTCGAGGCAATCTTTGATGGGCGGTTGACGGTGACATGCGCAATCAAGGTCCAATAAGGACCAGGGCACAGGAGAGAATGAGATGGCGGTAGCCGAAATGCCGGTTGTGGCGAGCGCGGCCGAGCGCGTTGGGCGGTATCGCTGGGTGATCTGCGGTCTGTTGTTCGCGGCGACCGCGATCAATTATATCGACCGGCAGATGATCGGCGTGCTCAAGCCAACGCTGCAAGCCGAATTCAAATGGACCGAGGGCGATTTTGCCACAATCGTATTCTGGTTCCAGGTTGCTTATGCGCTCGGCTATGTCAGCTTCGGCCGGGTGGTCGACAAGCTCGGCGCTCGGCTCGGCTATACCATCGCCATCATCATCTGGACGATCAGCCATATGGCGCACGGCCTGGCGGGCAGTGTCACGCAATTCGCCATGGCGCGCTTCGGCCTGGGAATCGGTGAATCAGGCAACTTTCCCGCCGGCATTCGTGCGGTGACCGACTGGTTCCCGCAACGCGAGCGGGCCTTTGCGATCGGGGTGTTCAACGCCGGCGCCAACATCGGCGCGATCATCACACCACTGCTCGTGCCGGCGCTGGTGCTGGCCTTTGACTGGCGCGTCGCTTTCTATGTCACCGGCGTGTTCGGCATCATCTGGTTGATCGCATGGTGGGCGATCTATCGCCATCCGCGCGAACATTCCCGGGTCGGTGCGGCCGAACTGGCCTGGATCGAACAAGACCCCGCCGACCCGGTCGTCGCTCTTCCCTGGTCGCGGCTACTGACGGTGCGTGAGACATGGGCCTATGCGCTGGGCAAATTCTTCATCGATCCGATCTGGTGGTTCTTCCTGTTCTGGCTGCCCGGCTATCTCTACGAACGCTATGATCTCGATCTCAAGACCTTCGGCCTGCCATTGGCGGCGATCTATCTGCTGTCCGATTTCGGCAGCATCGGCGGGGGATATATGTCGTCACGCCTGATCAAGGCCGGCCGCTCACCGAATTTCGCGCGCAAGGCGACGATGCTGCTCTGTGCGATCTGCGTCGTGCCGATCTATTTCGCCCAGAGCATCGACAATGTCTGGATGGCGGTGCTGGTCATCGGCTTGGCGACCGCGGCACATCAGGCGTTCTCCGCCAATTTGTACACACTGCCGTCGGACATTTTTCCTCGCGGCGCGGTCGGGTCGGTGGTCGGCATCGGCGGCACGATCGGTGCGATCGGCGGGATGGGCATGGCATGGTTCACTGGCCATATCCTTGATGCCACGGGCAGCTACGCCACGCTGTTCGCGATCTGCGCCAGCGCATATTTTATCGCGCTGCTGGCGGTTCATTTGCTGTCACCACGACTGGCCCGGGTAGAGGTATGAGAAGGTAGAAGGGCGCCAAGACGGGTCGACTCCGCAAGCGTCTATTCGGGAGAGTATCGTGAAGCGTTCCTACCTGATCCCGGCGGCTTTATCGGTGGCGCTGACGGCCTCGCCGGCGAGCGCGCGGGACGATGATGGCCTGTTGTTCCGCGCTTCCGCCGACACGACCCTGACGGCGGAGATCGCGCAGGGTGATCCGGTGCCGAATTTCCGCAGCGGCGTGTCCGTGGTGCCAGACGGCGCGATTGGTGGCGCGGCACGCTGGGCGGACGATGGCTATGTCGCCTGGAAGGCACCCGGTAATATCCGCGCGCAACGCGGCACATTGGCTTTCTTCTGGCGCGCCCGCACCCTGGTTGGTGAGGCGCCGTTCAACATCTTCCGCGTCAGCTTCGCCGATCATAGCAGCTGGGACATGGCGTTCCTGCGGGTGGACTGGAATGGCCATGGCTTCGACGCCTTTGTCACGGACGCGAACCTGTCGCGCGTCCGTGTGTCATACCGGATCGACGCGTTGCCCGCGCCTGGCGACTGGCACCACATCGCCGTCGCATGGGATGAGACGGTCGGCTTGCGCCTATACGTCGATGGCCGGGAAGCGGCGCGCAAGGATCAAAAGGGCGGACCTTGATAGCGGCCTTGACCAGTTCGGGCTGGCGGGTCGCGTGCTGTCGCCGCATCAGGTGCAGAGCCGGTATAATTTCATGCGCGGCAGCGACATTGATGAGCTGCGTATTTATGATTCATTGCTGCCCGCAACCGATATCGCGGCATTGGCCGACAAGCGCGAACCCGCAGCATCGCCAGGCCAGGATAGTGCCGCGGAACGGCTGGCCTGGCTGCATCGCTATGGCTGGGATCGCGCAGCGCCACCGGTGCTGGATGTACCGGTCACGCGCATCCGCAAGGTCGAATTCTCCGATGCCCGGGATCTGAAGCAATGGATGTGGAAGGGCGTGGACGGCATTGCCGAGACGACCTGGCCCGGCGTGTACAATCGATCAAGACTGCCTGGCCGCGACGATTATTTCGAGCTGCCCGATTGGAACACCTATGTCGAAGGCGGCAAGCGCTATGAGCTGAGCGTCCCGGCGAACGAACACTTCAACCGTATCGAGATACGCGGCGCGGCTTATGGCAAGCTTGACTGGACCGGAGACGGCAAGCCGGTTGTGCTGGCTACGCGGCCCCAGGGCGTGGTGCGCAGCGTGGATCAGTTCGCCGCTCGCACCGGTGGGCGGATCAGCTTCACCAATGTCATGCAGGAACAGCCGATCCAGGAGATCTGGGCTTATGACGTGACGCCGGGCGCTGTGCCCGAAGGAACAGTCTCCCTCAGCTATACCGTTCATGCTGAACTCGCGCCGAAGCTTGCGGCACTCGATTCGCTGAACGCCTATATTGCGGGGCGCTATGCGCCGGACGAGCGCAGCACGGTGCTGGCCGTACCGACCTCGGGCATCAAGGCGGCGGTCGGCGCAGGGGCTGCGGGTGCAACCGGCCCGATCGATCGGACAAGCGCCGCCTTGCCGATCGTCCATATCCTGATCCCGGCCAGCTATGGAGATGCCTATCCCGATCAGCCGATCGCGCGCGCCTGGGATTATGGCTGGCAGAATCTGCATGACGGGCTGGATGGCATCGCCATTGACCTGCCGGCGATCAGGGCGACCCCCAATGCCGCCGGGCTGATCCCGCTCAACATCCGCGTCAAGGATCCGCTCTGGCCCGGCCGCGACATGCTCGATGTGTCGGTATCGGTGCGCCCCGGCGAGGCACGCACGCTGTGGCTCGACCTGCGCGACCGGATTCTGTCGAATGACAGCCTCTATCTGACGATCGCTTCCGCCGCGCCCGATTTTGGCGCCCTGTCGCTCGATGGGGCGACGATCCGGCTCGTCTTCAAGGATCGTGCTGATGTCCTGAAGGAGCATGTCGCCGATCGCTTCAATCAGGTGAAGGACAATTGGGGCTTTCTGGTCGAGGAACATACTGCCTCCAAACGCGCGTCGCTTTATGCCCGGCTATTCGCCGATATCGGTGATCTGCTGCGCGTCGATCCCGATCATGCCGAGGCCCGACGCTATTGGGCGGACATTAATTATCGCCCGGAAAACATGCCCCCTTTTGTGCAGCCGGTGCCGCCCGCTGATGTGCCGCTCTGGGCCTTCCGGCAGCTTGAGGATCTGAAGCAGGTTCAGCATTTCGTCGAATGGTGGATCGACGAACGGCAAGTGCCCTATGGTGATTTCGGCGGCGGCATTTCGGACGATGTCGATCTGACGCAGCAATGGCCGGGGCTGGCGCTGATGGGCGTCGCACCCTACAAGATCAACGCATCGCTGCGTGCCTTGTCCGACGCGTCGTACAAGAATGGCATGCGGGTGAACGGCCTGGGCTACATCGCCACCGACGAGCTTCACGCCTACGAAGAGGGGCTGAATTCAGACGCCGAGCGGCTCTACCTCAATTGGGGTGAACCCAAATCGGTCGAGCGGCTGATGGCGACGACGCGCGCGTTGCAGAGCGTGATCCTGACCAACCCAGCCGGCCATATGCACTTCGCCAGCAACTGGTATGGCGGCCGCAAGATGTACCGCGAGGGGCCATGGGAATGGCAGAAACCCTATAGCTGGTCGGTGATGCACGGCCCTGTGCTGATGGGTCTGTACAATGGCAATCCCGCCGCACGCGGGCTGGTGACCGGGCTGGTCGATGGCTGGATGGCGCACGGGATACAGGGCGCCGATGGCGGCTGGAGCTACCCCAACGAGATCAACTGGCGCACCGATGCGACGCGGAGCGGCGATGGCGGCGGGGTGACCCTGCCGCTGCAATCGGCCTGGGCGGCGTGGCACTTTACCGGCGATGCGAAATATCTTCGTCCGATCGACGGGCGGATCGCCAAGGCCGGGCCGGGGTTGCTCGCCGAACTCAACGAAAATGGCTTTGAGACCTTGCCGAACGGTGCCGCCCTGCGCGCGCGGCTGGCCGGCCAGGCGGGGAACTCGGACGATCCCTTTGCGCGCTACGCCGCCTGGTCGGTGGACGGCGACCGCCGCTGGCTGGAGGCGCTTCATGCCGATGCGATCGCCGATAAGGCGCAGCATCGCTACATGTACACCGAAGGGCATTGGTGGTCCGACCGTGTCGATCAGCCCAATGAGATATTGCAGCGTGAACGGCTCGGCGGCATCGCGCTGCGCCGGGGCCAGATCTGGCCCGGTAACACGGTCAGCTGGCGCTTCGCGGAAGCCGGTGCGGGGACGGCGGTAGCGATCCTGCTGCCCGGCGCGACGCGTGACCGGTTCCGCGTCATTGCCTATAACACCACGCCGCGCGAGCAGCGCGCGGTGATGACCGCCTGGAACGTCACCGCCGGCCAATGGTCGATGACCGTCGCGACCAGCGCGGATGAGGGCAAGACCACCGTGCCGGCGGGCCCCGCACGATCTGTCGCACTGGAGCGCAGTACGTCGACCGATATTGTCTTCGCCGCCAATACAATGACGGTGATCGACTTCGCGCTGGTCACAGCGGCGATCCCGGTCGAGCAACGACCGGATCTGGGCATCGGGGCGGATGATGTGCAGGTCGCCGGACGCCGGGTAAGTGTCACGGTGCACAGTCTGGGGGCAGCGCCCGCACTGGGCGGCCGGATCGAGCTGATCGCGGGCGACGGAAATGTGCTGGCGAGCGCGATGGTGCCGGATCTGGCCGCGCCGCTCGATTTGTTGCCGAAGACGGCGCGCGTCATGCTCACGCTTCCTGCGGGCGTGACGGCGATAGGTGCCACGGTGCGGATTGGTTTGCCCGGCGACGCGCCCGAAACGACTCGGCTGAACAATGTCGTGGCGATTCCAGCGCAATGACGGTGCCGGTATCGCGTCGTGCGGTGATCGCTGGCGGCGGGCTTGCGGCGCTGGTTTGCGCAGTCCCGGCTTCCGCCGTCTCGACCGATGCCGATCGGCAATTGCGCGTCTTGCTCGATGGGGCAGCGGCGGGCGCGGATATATCGCGGCCATTGCAGCGCTTCGATTCCGGGGCGTTATCGCCATCGGCTCGGCTCGACCTGGTGACGGCGCGTGCCGGGCTGCGCATCGATGCCGAACTGGCGCGGCGGTTTCCCGATCCCAAAGGCGCGATGACGTCGGCGCGATATGCCTTGTTGCTCAAACGGCTGACCGGTGACGATACCGAACCGGCGCGCGCTCGGCGGCGTCTGGAGCAGGAATTGCACGCGCTACTCGCGCGGGCGAATGCGCTGCTGACGGAGCAGGGGCATCGCGACGGAACGGTCGGTGCGAGGTTCAGCGCGTTGTGGCGCGATCCGCGCTGGCTCTACCCGGATGACGATGCCGGACGCGACCGGGCGGTGGCCGATATGAACCGAGTGCTTGCGCGCGCCCGCGACGGCATCAGGCAAGCGTTCCCCGATATCCCGCCGCATTGCCTGAACGTCGCGGTGCGGCGCATGTCGCGCGCGGACGAAGCGGCGGGCCGGGGCGGCTATCGCGAACTGCCCGACGCAGGCAAGCCCGGGGCTTATATCGTCGATCTGAAGGACATAAGCCGCCGCCCGTCCTGGACGTTGCCAAGTGTCGCGCACCATGAGTTGCTGCCCGGGCATATGATCCAGTTGCCGATCGAAGCGCTGGCCGATCCGCATCCGCTACGGCTGAAATATGCAGCCGGCTTTGCCGAGGGCTGGGCGGTCCATGGCGAACGATTGGCCGCGTCCCAAGGCGCCTATGCCGGCGATGCGATGGGCGAGCTGGGGCATCTCCACTGGCTGCTGTTCCGTATCGGCCGCGCGCTGATCGACCTGCACATCCATCTGTCCGGCTGGACGATCGAGCGCGCCCGCGCACAGCTGGTCGAATGGCAGGGGGAGCCTGCCTATTTCGCGCCGTTCGATATGGATCTGAAGCGGATCGCCGCCGAACCGGCGCTGCGCGTCGCCGAGGCGCTGGCCTGGCTGACGATCGCCGATCTGGCCCGCACCGATCAGCGCGCGGTGCATCATATTGCTCTGGTGCACGGCCGAATGCGCAACGACGAACTACGCCGCGCCATGCGGCAAAAGGGAGGATGGCGATGAGCATCACGCGGCGCGAGGCGCTCAGTGTGGGGGCGGGGACGGCGTTGCTGTTGCCGGGCGCGGCCATGGCGACGACAGCATCGCCGCCTCCGACATGGCGGCGTGGCTTGGACAATCAGCGGATCGCCGATCTTGGCGACGGCCGGTTTCTCAACCCGATCGTGTCGGGCGACCGGCCCGATCCGGCCATCCTTAAGGATGGCGCGGACTATTACATGACCTTTTCGAGCTTCGATTCCTATCCCGGACTGGTCATCTGGCACTCCCGCGATCTGGTGAACTGGCGCCCGATGGGGCCTGCGCTGACGCGTAATATCGGGTCGGTCTGGGCGGTGTCGCTGGAAAAGCATGACGGGCGCTTCTTCCTTTATATCCCGACCAAAAGTGATCCCAATTCGATCTGGGTGATCCATGCCGATCGCATCGAGGGACCGTGGAGCGACCCGATCGATCTGCATCTGCCCAACCACATCGACCCGTGCCACGCGGTCGGCGAGGACGGGTCGCGCTGGCTGTTCCTGTCGGGCGGCGATCGCATCCGCCTTGCCGCCGACGGCCTGTCGACGGTCGGTGCGGTCGAGCATGTCTATGATCCGTGGCGCTATCCGTCGGACTGGGTGGTCGAGGGTTTTTCGCCCGAGGGGCCGAAGATCGTCCGGCATGGCGGCTGGTTCTATCTGATCACTGCGGTCGGCGGCACGGCGGGGCCACCGACCGGCCATATGGTGATCGCCGCGCGGTCGCGGTCGATCCATGGGCCATGGGAGAATTGCCCGGCCAACCCGTTGGTGCGCACGAAGGACGAGACCGAACGCTGGTGGTCGCGCGGTCATGCCTCGCTGATCGAAGGACCGGCGGGTGATTGGTGGGCGGTGTATCACGGCTATGAAAACGGCTTTTGGACGCTCGGGCGGCAAACCTTGCTCGACCCGGTCGAATGGACGACCGACGGCTGGTTCCGAATGACCGGCGGCGATTTGTCGCTCCCTCTGCCCAAGCCGCGCGGCGGCCGCGCCGGCCCCTCCGGCCTGGCGCTGACGGACCGGTTCGACACGCTCGCCATGGGCAGCAAATGGAGCTTTTTCCGACCCGGCCCGAACGAGACCGCGCGGGCGCGGGTCGGCGGCAATCAACTCTCGCTAAAGGCAGCGGGCACCGCGCCGTCAGATTCTTCGCCGCTGATGCTGATTGCCGGCGATCCGGCCTATCGTTTCGAATGCGACATCTCGATCGACCCCGGCACGACCGCCGGACTGATCCTGTTCTATGACGACCGGCTTTATTGCGGTCTTGGCTTCGATGCCGATCGCTTCGTCATGCACCAATATGGTATTGAGCGAGGACGCCCGGCGAATCCGCATGGCCGCGCGATGCGCCTGCGCGTGACCAATGACCGCCACATCGTCACCTTCGATACCAGCGGCGACGGCGGGCGGAGCTGGACGCGGTTCGATCGCGGCATGGAAGTATCGGGATATCACCACAATGTCCGCGGCGGTTTCCTGATGCTGCGGCCGGGCCTGTACTCGGCTGGCAAAGGCACTGCCCGGTTCGGCAATTTTACCTTCCGCGCGCTTTGATCTTGTGCGCTTCGCGAGCCGGTGACCTTTCTCGCGTCGTGCTGGTGGACACGGGTTTCATCGATGAAGACCGGCAAGCCGAAGTCGAACCCGGCTTGCGTCGCTCGTCAGATCTTCCGCGCTATAGCAACGTCGAGACGGCCCTGCTCGCGAGCGTGAAGAATTCCTTTTTTAAACGCAGCCCAAGCTTCTCCATTGTTCGCCGGACGTCGAACAGCTGGCCTCGATACCCGATCGGCCAATCACCGCACACCCCGATCAGTGTCAACTCAGGTGCCGCCGATAAGCGCTCCGATATCCAGGTCGCTTCCGCCATCAGTTTCGGGCGATGGTCTCCGCTCATCGGAAGCGCAGAATAGCCGCTCGTATGCTCTAACGCCGATACCACCCGCGCCCGCAAATCATCTGCATACGGTTTGCCCATTCATGCCGACATCCAACCCAGCCAGCATCTTGAAATTGCAAAATCTCGCCACAAAGGATCCTTTGATCCGGCTCGATCGAATTCGACTCTAATTGGGCAAAGTGTGCGGTGCGGCTCATGTTCCAGGTCGCTGGTCGACCAGACGACGTCCGGCCGACATCTGCCAATTACACCTTGTGGGCGCTTGCCGAGAATCGCCCGCCACCGGTATGCGCCAGCCGCTTGGCATACAAGGCGCCGCCGTACCCCGGTGCATGCAGTGGCTCAGCCAGCGCGAAAAGCCCAGTGTCGTCGACAATCTTTGCAAACGCGTTGCGGACCAACGGCTCCTGCAACAGCACGCCACCAGACCAGGACAGCGGAACCCGTTCCTCGGGCGGGAAGGACAGGGTAGTGCGCAAGCTGATCGCCAGTGCCGCGAGTTCATGGGCGGCCGACGCGAGAATTGCGTTGGCCCCGGTATCGCCATCGGCTGCGGCACGCGACACCAGACCCGCCAGCGCGGCGATCTCGCTGCGACCCATCGCTGCCGGCCCCATGATACGCTGACACAGGTCAAGATCATTGCCGAGTGACAGTGCCTCGACGATCCGTTGATGCAGAACGCCTTTGGGCGCACGACCGTCGCTCATGTGCGAAAATAGCGCGAGGCCCTGCACCGCGATCCAATAGGCCGAGCCTTCGTCGCCGAACACTTCGCCCCAGCCGCCCGCGCGCCCCGTTTTGCCTTGTCGTTCGCCATAGGCGATCGATCCGGTACCCGCGACGATGTTGATCCCGTCCTGGCAGCCGAGCGACCCGGCCCAGCCGCACACCATGTCGTTGCCGCACAAGTAACGCTCATGGCCAAGCAAGCTGCGGCAGGCAGCGTGAAGCTGCGGATCGATCACGCTGTCCTCGCCATAGGCAGGCAGGCCGAAAAAGACGAAGCCAAGTGCGTCGGGCTGGATGTCGAGCTGACCGCAGATCGCCGCGACGCCCTGTTCGAGCCGCGACACGGTTTCATTCATCCCGATCTCAAGATGATAGGTCGTTCCGGTCAGGGCGCGCGCCTTTATCGTGCCGGTGGCGTCGATACAGACGAACTCGGTTTTGCTGCCGCCGCCGTCTACGCCCAGAAAATATGTATGCTCGGTCATGGTTGCGCAGCGTAGATCCGAACGCCCTGTACCACGCGGTTGACGGTGCCGCTGGCATTGGGGCGGTCGGGCGTGAGACCCAGCACGAGCGAGACATGCAGGCTGAACATTTGCGCCGGTACGATGAACGGGAACAGCAGATCGGCATCGGTCGCGTCGGCCATGCCAGTGATCGTGATGTCCGCACCGTCGCCGGGCTGAGCGGAGATCACTGCCAAGGCGCCGCAATGGCCGTCGCTGCGCAGCTCCTCGATGATGTCGAGATCATAGCGGCGCGTGAGCGGATCGTTTGACACGAATACCACGGCCAGCGTGTCGGCGTTGACGATCGTCTTCGGGCCGTGACGAAAGCCCAGCGCAGTGTCGAACGCGGTGACGACCGCGCCATCGCTTAATTCCATCAGCTTGAGCGCCGCTTCGCGCGCGAGCCCCTTGAACACGCCGCTGCCGAGATAGACGACACGCTTGAACCGGCGCGTTGCCAAGCTGGCGACCAACGGCTCGCACCGCGTGAGCGCATCGTCCACTGCCGCCGCGATGGCGGACCCTCGCGCATCCAACGCATCGATGCCACCAAGGATCGCCAGCGCAGCCAGCATCATTGCGCTGAAGCTGGAGGTCATCGCGAAACCGCGGTCATGCGTTGCCTCCGGCAATATCACGACATGCGTGTTGCCGCTGCTGCGCTGCGCCAGCTCGCCGGCGGCGTTGCAGGTCAGGATCAGGTGATAGGTCTCGCAGATGGTCGCATCGACCAGGTCGACCGCGGCAAGGCTTTCCGGGCTGCTGCCGGAACGGCCGAACGAGACCAGCAATGTCGGAGCATCGGCGCGCAGGTACAGCGACGGCGTGCTGACGATATCGGTGGTGGCGATCGCCTCGACCGGGCGAACGAGCAGGCGCGACAGCCACGGCGCGAGGCATTCGCCGATGAACGCCGATGTGCCGGCACCGGTCAGCACGATGCGTAGTTCAGGCCGCGCGAGCAACGGGACAATGAACGCCTCGATCTCGGCCTGGCGGTCGCTCAGCAATGCCTGAGTGGCGCGCAGCGTTTCGGGCTGCTGGGCGATTTCGCGACGAGTCCAGGACGGATCGACGCCTTGGGTCTCAGGGGCGAGCAAAGGTTCAGGCATTGGGAAAGCAAGCTCCATGATAGGCGTCGAGCGTGGCGGCGATATGTGCCATGGTCAGGTCGGCGGGGTCGGGTGTGGCCTGGCCGGCGCGGACCGCGACATAAGCGAGCGGCAGATACTGGCTGACCAGCGCAAGCGGCGGCGGCGTCCGGCGCAGATTGGCGAACAGCTTGTCCTGCGCGGCGGCGATCGCCGCGTCGGGCCAGTAATAGCGGATGCGGTCCGACAGGCTGTATTGCAGCTGGAAATCGAGTGCTGCGCCGGTGGCGTGGTAATATTTCCGCCAATGCTTCGGCTCGGCCTGCATGCGCGACAGCGTGACGGCGCGCAGGGCGGCGCGGTAGGGAGCGGCAATCGTCTCCGCCTCGATCGCATCCAGCGCCCAGAGCGCTTCTCGGAGCGCGAAGGTGACGCCGGGGCCGACCTTCAGGATCGCATAATGATCGCGCACCAGCGCGGCGAGCGCGGCCGGTGTCTGGTAATCGGTGGAATGCGCCTCGAACACGATATGCTCGACCGGTTCGATCGCGCGGCTGAGCGCGGTGGCGCGCTCGGGGCGGTAGTCGACCACCTTGTCGTGATCGAATTCGACCCCGGGCTGCACGACCGTTGCAATCACGCGTTCCCAGGCGCGCTCCAGGCCGGATGCGCGGAACAGGTCGCGGTGCATGTCGACCGTGGCGATCGCAGCTTCGGGCGTGGTGACCGCCAGTTCCTCGAGATCCTCGGCCGCGCCGCCCGGAACGGGCACTTCGGTGCCGATCACATAGACCGGCGCGTCGGCGGCAGCGCCGTCGAACGCATCCTCGGCGGCGCGGCACAGGCGTGCCGCACGCTCGGCGATGGTCCGTTCGGGCAGCGGTACGGGATCGTCGGCGCAACTCATCGAACAATCGAGATGGATCTTGCGAAAGCCGGCGCGGACATAATCCGCGACCATCACCTCGGCCTTGTCGAGCGCCTCGGCGGCGGGCGCGGCGGTCCAGGCATTGGGGCCGAGATGGTCGCCGCCGAGCACCAGGCGATCCAGCGGGAAACCGACCCTGGCGGCGATCGCATGGACGAAATCGCGATAATCGGCGGGCACCATGCCGGTGTAACCGCCATCCTGATTCACCTGGTTGGAGGTCGCTTCGATCAAGACGATCGGCTGGCCGGTGATCATCGCGTGACGCAATGTAGCCTCGATCACCAACGGGTGCGCCGAACAGACCGACGTCACGCCAATCCGCTCGCCGGCCTTGTGCCGAAGCACCATTTCGAGAATCGCTTGCACATCGGCTCCTTCAGGCAAGACCTGTATCTCATCATAGCGGTAAAAACAACGAAACGAAATATAACGAAACTAATTTGTTTCGGCAGCTGCTTCCGGGGCCTTGGCGTCGGGTTCGATCGCCAGCAGCAGCGACGCGACGAGTGCGAGCAGGATACCGACGGTCTTGAGCGGTCCGGGCACCACGCCGAGAATGACCAGCGACAGCAGGGCGGTGGCAAGCGGCGCGCCGGCATTGGCGAGCGGTGCGACGATGATCGCCTTGCCGTAGCGAAACGCGAATACCAGAGTCAGCGCGCCGATCGCGTTGAGCAGCTGGATCAGCGCGGCGAGCCATGGGCCGTCCAGCCCCCAGTTGATCGGTCGACCGAAGTCGGTCATCGCCCAGGCGACCGGGATCAGCACCAGCCCGGACAGCATCATATAGACGAAGATGCTTTCGCCCGACATGACATGGTTGGCGGCCTTCATGAAATAGGCCTGCACGCCCCAGCACAGCATCACGACCATCGCCGGGATGAGCCATGCCGCCGAGGCGCCGCCGCCGCTGCCCGGTGCGAAGTCGAACGTCGGCAGCGCGAGCAGCGCAAGCAGGATGCCGAACGCGCCCAGCCGCCCGGTTCGCTCGCGCATCAGCACGAACGACAGGGCGATGGTGACGATCGGCGACAGCGAGATGATCGGGAAGATGAGATAGGCCGGCCCGCGCGCGACGGCGTAGAACAGCACCATCTGTCCACCGGCGCCGAGCAAGCCGATCGCCAGGCCATAACCGATCGCGCGCGGCGACGTGTCGAGCCGCCAGCCGGCCAGTCCCAATACCACCAGCGCGGGCGGAATCATGGTCAACGCCCAGACGCAATAGACCAGGGTGTCGGGAAAGCCATGCTGTGGCGACAGGCCGGAAAAGGCGCCCCATACGCCCCACAGAATGACGGTGACCAGCGCATTGATCAGCCAGGCGCGGCCAGAAGGCGCGACCGCTCCGCTCATGCCTTTTCTCCCGGTGCAGGCGTTGCCTGCACCAGCAGGAAGCGCTGGAATTTGGCGCGAATGCTGTTGTTTGTCGCGGTGGCCGCGCCGAGTGGACTGCCGGTAAAGCTGTCAGTCAACGTGTAGCGTCCGGCACCGAGGCCGCGCAGGGTGAGCGGGCCATCCCATGTGTCGGCATAAAAGGCGTAATGCAGCGCGCCATCGCGTTCGATCGCATGCGCCTCCGGCTTGTCGAAGCCGATGTCATAGAGCCCGCCGAGATAGCGACCCTTGGGCAGCATGTTGGTGCGGTACAGATCGATCCATTTGCGCCACAGCCCCTCCTTCTCCGCGGTCAACACAAAGCCGCCGGGCGGCAGCGGTTCGGCCGGATTGGCCACATCCTTCGGCCAGGTGAATTTGGTCGAGGGGATCGCGCCGATCCCGTAAGTGGAGGCGAAGTCGTCGCGCCCGTCGCTCAGCTCGACATGGTCGCCGGAAAACGGCGCGGACGGACCCATCAACGCCTTGAAGGTCTTGCCTTTCAGCCGGACCTGCCAGGACGAGGTGGGGTCGGACGCCGGCGTATTGTTCATCGCCGGGATATTGTGGAAAGCGAAGCTGTCGCCGCACGGGCAGAGCTCGATCACCGCCTGTGGGTTGATCGCCATCGCCTCGTCATAGATCGCCTTCCAGAAATCCTGCAGCTTCTCGAACGATTCCTCGGGTCGGGCATGGTTGTGCGCGGGGTTGTAGCACGGCGCGACGCCGTTCAGATGCTGCCCGTCGAGCTTCAGCCCCTCGAACCCCCAGTCGCCGATGATGCGGCGAACCTGTGCGCGGAAGAACTCGATCGTTGGCGGATAGGCCGGGCACATGGTGAAGGCGCTCCACCAGCTGACATTCTGCGCCGCGCCGTCGCGATCGAGGATCAGCATGTCGGCATGGTCGCGCAGGATATCGGTGCCGGGATCGATCGCCAGCGGCGCGAACCACAGGCGCGGGCGCATGCCGTCGGCCTTGATGCGGTCGGCGAACGCCTTCATGTCGGCATCGCCGCGCGGGAATTTCTTGCGATCGAGCTTCCAGTCGCCCTCGGACGTCTGCCAGCCATCGTCGAGCACGGCCCATTCGAAGCCCAGCTCCTTCGCCTTGGGCAGCGTACCGTACACCTGTTCGGGGGTGAAATTACGCTCATAGCCCCAGGCGCACCAGATCGGGCCATAGCTTGATTCGGGGATGGCCGGCGCGGCGAGACCGCGCTCGGCCATGATGCGGCGATAGGCATCGAGTGGGCGGAAATGATCGCCGACATGCGTCATCAGGAAAGCGGTCGGCAGAGTCAGCGTCGCGCCGGGCGCGAGCAAGTTCGGCTCGTCGCCCGACAGGCCGACACGCGCTCCGTCCGGCTGTGCGGCGACCGGCAGTGAGACCAGCCGTGGTACCGTTTCGATATGACCGATCGCCAGGCCCACATCGCGGCGCCACACCACGGCGACCGGCGTGCCGCCGCCATAATCGGAGCCGTTCATGCCCATAAAGTTGCGCTGCTCGAATCCTGGCGCGACCTTTTGCACCCAGTCGCGGCGATCGGGATAGGAAGCGCCGGCGAAGCTCCATGCGCCAGCCGGGTGGCTCAGCAGGTCATGCGTCGCGACGCGCCAGCCGGCGATCGCCAGCGGGGCGGTGCCGGTGTTGCGATAGCGTAGCTCGTACAAGGCGAGACCGGGATAATGATCAAGGAAGGTGATATCGAGCAGCTGTTCCACCGCGCCGCTGGACGTAGCGCGCAACTGGTGCCGGCGACCCGGACCATGCGGCCCCGACACGGCCGTCTCCTTGTGGTCGAGCAGCAGGAAACGATCGAGCGCGCGATGATCGGCGAGGAACAATGCCTCGCCAGCCGCCATCGGCGTCACCGGCTTGCCGCCGTGCGACACGCGGGATTGCATCGCGGCATCGAACTCGATTGTCAGTGTGCCATCGGAAAGCTTCACGCCCGCCGGCGCCGCAGCCCAGGCGCGGGCATTCAGCGTCGGCCCGACGACGAGGGCCGCGCCGGCCATCAGGCGGCTGAGCATCGCACGGCGATCAACAAGGTTGGACAGCATGGCGATAGGCTCTCCTGATATCGGCCGAGGGGCAAACGAACGGCCACAGAAGAAAGATGTTGCACGAACCGCAGGGGCGGCGCAAACCATATTCGCAATTTAATGGATCGTTTTGTTTCGTTTCGTTTGTTTCAGAGAGGCTAAAGATGCGTTCACTGAAGACCATCATGTTGCTGGCAACGTCCGCGCTGCTGATCGGCGCTGCCGCGCCGGCGCCGGGTTACAGCGAGGCGGATTTCGCGCGGGTCGCCAAGTTTGACGCGCACGTCCATGCCAATGTCAACGATCCGCGTTTCCTGGACGTGGCGCGGCGCGATGGGTTTGATCTGCTGTCGATCAACGTCGACTATCCCGATTTTCCGCCGTTGCCGTTGCAGGCGACGGTCGCGCATCAGATGCAGGCGATCGACGCCAACCGCTTCCGCTTCGCTACTACGCTTTCCATGCAGGGCTTCGGTACGCCAGGCTGGACCGAGCGCACGAACCGCGCATTGGACGACGCGTTTGCCCGCGGTGCGGTGGCGGTGAAGGTGTGGAAAAATATCGGCATGGTCGCCACCGATGCGCAGGGGAAACGCGTCTTCCTTGACGATCCGCGTTTCGACGGGGTGATGGCGCATCTTGAGCAGCGCGGCGTGCCGCTGATCGCGCACCAGGCTGAACCGAAGAATTGCTGGTTGCCGCTCGACCAGATGACGACCGAGAACGACCGCTCCTATTTCAAGGAGCATCCCGAATATTACATGTACCTCCATCCCGAAGAGCCGAGCTACGAGGCGCTGATGGCGGCGCGCGACCGGTTCGTCGCCCGCCATCCCAAACTCGCCTTTGACGGCGCGCATATGGCAAGCCTTGAATGGAGTGTGGACGAACTGGCGCGATTCTTCGATCGCTATCCCAACACGGTGGTGGATCTCGCGGCACGAATGTCCAACCTGCAGGTTCAGTCCAATGCCGATATCGCCAAGGTGCGCGCCTTCTTCGTCAAATATCAGGATCGTATCCTGTACGGCACCGACCTGACGGACAGTCCGCCCGATCCGGCCGCACGCGCGCAGAATCCGCCCGCCACCGGCAATTTCGCAAAAGAGGCCGACCAGGTCTGGCGCGCGGACTGGCGTTATCTGGCGACTCCGCTCGGCCAGCGGGTCGATGCGATCAATGCCGATGCCCAGGGCCTGAACCTACCCCGTGCGGTGATCGACAAGATCTATTGGAAGAATGCCCGGCGTTTTTTCAAACTGGGCGGGGCTTCTTCAAGCTGAAGGCCTGACGCTCAGGCGATGTGAAGGCGGAAACCCAGCCGGTCGGCCGCTGCCTGCATGCCCGCATCGGCGGCATCGGTGACGAGATCGTCGATCTCGGCCACGTTCATGATGCGGTGCAGGCAGACGCGACCGAACTTGGACTGATCGGTCACTGCAATCACTTGCCCCGCCGCCTTGACCATCTTTCGGTTAAGTACCGCTTCGGGCTCGAAATGGGTGGTGATGCCGCGCTCGATATCGAATCCGTCCACGCCCAGGAACAGCTTGTCGACATGCAGATCGTCGAATGCACTCTCGGTCTGCGCGCCGTAAAAGGCGCGATTGCGCCGCCGCAGCGCGCCGCCCAGCATCACGACGTTGATCCGCTCCTTTCCCGCCAGCGCACATAGAATATCCAGATCGTTGGTCAGCACGGTGACGTCGTCGATATCGGTCAAGTGCAACGCGATCTGCAGCGCGGTAGTGCCCGAATCGAGCACGATCGAATCGCCCGGCATCACCATCGCGGCTGCCAGCGCGCCGATCCGCGCCTTTTCATCGACATTGATCGCGCGTTTGGCCTCCACTGGTGGTTCGGCCGCGACGTTGACAGCGTCAGTCGCGATCGCTCCGCCATAGGATCGCTCGGCGATGCCGCGTTTCGCCAGGTAATGCAGGTCCTTGCGGATCGTTTGCATCGATACGCCGAAGCGCTCTGCGAGTGGCACTACCTGTACGCTGCCGCGCTCACGCACCAATGCAGTGATCTGCTGTCTTCGGCCGCTGGTGTCGCGAGTAACGGACATATAGGCTCCTCCTGTTGCGTATTTGCATATCAGCCTAAAATCGCTCGCACAACAAACCGACAAGTTTCGTTTCTTTTCTGTTTGACAGTTTCGCTACGATCGCGATACCAAACCGCAATAAATCGCACGAACCCCTTTGAAATGGAGATCGTGCAGCGGTTAGGGGAATAAAAATGACGCAGCGACGCATTTTGCGGGATTTGGTGCTCACCGGAGGCAGCGTCGCAGCGTTGCTGGCCGCGTCCACTGCGGTAGCGCAAACCGACGCCGCCAAGCCATCGACCGCCGAAACGGATCCCGCGGCGGTGCTGGCCGATCCGGCCCAACAGTCCGGCGATACCGATGCGTCGGACAATAGCGTCGGCCCGGACATCATCGTGCGCGGCGTCCGTGGCAGCTTGTTGCGTTCGATCCAGGCGAAGCGCAACGCCGACACGATCGTCGATGCCATTTCCGCCGAGGAACTCGGCAAGTTTCCCAACCGCAACGTCGCCGAAGCGCTGGCCAACATTCCCGGTGTGACCGTCGGCCGCGATGGTCGCGGCGAGGGGCGCTCGATCACGGTGCGCGGGCTTGGTGAAAACTTCGCCATCACCACGCTGAACGGGCGGATCCTACCGACTGACGGCACCGATCGTTCGTTTGCGTTCGACGTGCTGCCGTCGGAGATCATTTCCGGCGCGGAAGTGCAGAAGGCCGTGCGCTCCTCGGAACTGGAGGGCAGCATCGGCGGCAACATCAATCTGCGCACTGCGCGACCGCTCGACCATACCGGGCTGCACGCCTCCGCTTCGGTGGAAGGCCAGTATAATGATTTCGTTGAGAAGGGCGGCTACAAGATCACCGGGGTAGTGAGCAAGACCTTTGCCAACGACACGATGGGTGTGATCGTGGGCGCGAGCTACAACAAGTACAAGTTCCGCACGGACAATCTTGGCGAATATTCGATCACCGACGGGACGGAAGCCGCCTATGGCGTCGATTTCAACCGCGACGGTCAGGTCAATGCCGACCCCAATGGTCCGGCCTATATCTGGCCCGATTATTACAGCGTCGGCACCGTGCAGGGCGAGCGTGAGCGGATCGGCGCAGCGGGCGCGTTCCAGTGGAAACCATCCAGCAATTTCGAGCTGACGGTCGACGGCATTTACAGCCGGTATAAGGTCACGCAGCACAATTATCGCTCGTCGAACTATCTCAACCCGCTGGGTGATGACGGGTCGCTGCGCTGGGATCCGGCGTCGATCAAGGTCGATTCCAACAACGTCGTCACTGGCTTCAAGGTCAACGACCTGGTCAGCGAAGTGCTGACCACCGACGAGCCGCGCAACAGTCAAACCTATCAGTTCGGCGGCCATATCGACTGGCAGCCGACCGCTCGGCTGAAGGTTGCGATCGACGGCTATTACGGCAAGGCGCGTGACGACACCGGTGGGCAGAACCGTTTCGTCGTGGCCGGCATTCCGGGTGCGTCCGCGGTCTTCGCCGCGCGTGACGGTGGCATCCCGGATCTCTCCATCACTATTCCCGGCGGGCGCACGCTCGACCAGGCGACCAATGACGATTTCCGCGCGCATTACATCGGCATCCAGGGCCAGAATATCGAGGATCGCACGCAAGGCGCGAAACTCGACCTGACCTATGAAGTCGATAACGATACTTTCAAGTCGATCACCTTCGGCGGCGCCTGGACCGATCGCCGCAAGGCGGTGGAGACGATAGACAACCAATATACCACGTCGTGCAATTATTGCGGCTATCCCTTCACCTTCGGTCAGCTGGGTGCGTCGGTGGTACGGCCGGGTAACGGCAACATCCTGCCCAAGCTGCCGGGCAACTTCCCGCGCAACTTCCCTTATTTCGACATCGATACCTATCTCGCGGCGCTGCCCCGTGCGGACAATAACCCGGCGATCCTCGATCCCAATAGCTGCCTTGATGCGACCGGCACGCCGATCCCGGGCTGCGCATTGTCCCCTTATCCCGCCGGCTTCTCGACCCAGATTATCCAGCCTGACCTTCCCGCCTCATATCTGATCAAGGAACGGACCTGGGCGGGCTATGTGCAGTTCAACCTGGCCGGGCCGCGCTGGCGCGGCGACATCGGCCTGCGCCTGGTGTCGACCAAAGTCTCTTCGACCGGCTATGGCGCCAGCATCGCCAGCATTATCCCGCGCGTCGGCACGCAGGACAATGACGTGAACTTCAACCCGGTCGATGCGATCAATGGCGGCGGTGATTATCTGCGCCTCCTCCCGGCGGTCAATTTCGCCTATGACATCACGGATGGGTTCCGCGTCCGGCTCGCCGCGTCGAAGGCGATCTCGCGGCCGAGCTTCGGTGAGCTGTCACCGGCCAAGGACGCGACTTCGGCGCAGTCCGGCACGTTCATCATCTATGATGCGGGCAATCCCAATCTGAAGCCGACCAGCGCCGACCAGTTCGACGTATCGTTAGAATATTATCCTTCGAACCGGCTCGCGCTGACCGCGGCCGCCTTTTACAAGCACATCACCAATTTCGTCTCGACCGTGCCAGTCGATGTCGTGATCAAGCCCACGGCGCAGCCCGCCAACCAGCAACAGGCTTTCAACTTCGTCGAATATCAGGTGATCAACGGTGATAGCGCCAAGGTCTACGGCCTGGAGGTCGGCGGCCAATATTTCCTCGACAACGGTTTCGGTGTGCAGGCGAACCTGACCTACAACCATTCGCGCGCGACCTCTGGCGCTGTGACGACCGGCCTGCCCGGCGCGATCCCCTTCTCGGCCAATACCAAGCTGTTCTACGAGAAGCACGGCATCGGCGCACAGATCTCGTACAGCTATCAGTCGCGTTACACCTATGCGCAGTCGGGCAATCTCGGATATCTGCCGGTCAAGGAAAACGCCTATCACGAAATGTCGGCCAGCCTGTCCTATGACCTGACCGACAATTTCTCGATCTATGCGCAGGGCTCCAACCTGCTCGGTTCGGCGATCAAGCGTTTCAATACCTATGAGAATGTGCCGAACTTCTACGAATATTCGGGCCGTTCCTTCTTCTTCGGTATCCGTACCCGCTTGTGAGGCAGGTCGGTTGGGCCGGCCAATGAGCGGCGTACCCATCGATCGGCGCGCCTTCCTGGCGGCGGGGGCCGTCGCCGGGGCCGGCCTGGCTGCTGTGCCCGCCTCCGCCGGGCACATACCGGAACATGTCTGGGGCGGGTTCGATTGGGGTAGCGGTCTGCCGGTGCCGGACCGGCTCTATCAGGGGCCGTTCCCGCAATATGGCACCGGCGCCGTCGTGCCGGGCAGTGAAGTCGTGATGGTCACCAGCCCGTCGCGCGATATCATCGCCAATCGCGGCATGGGCCTCACCGTCTATATTTCCGGCGATACCGGCCCGCCGCGCATTCCCGGCGAGGCGCTGGGAAAATCCATCGAGGATCTGATCCGCCTGCCCTTTGTGCAGAAAGTCTATCTTCGCCCCAATTGGCGCGAGGTGCAGCAGCGCCCGGGCCGGCTCGACCTGCCGGACTGGTGGCAGATCACCTTCGATCTAGCGCGGCGCTATGGCAAGCAGGTCGGTTTCCGCATCATGCTGGAAAACCCGGATTTCGCCGAGCCGGGGATGCCGGCATTCCTGATCGACAAGGTGCCGTCGGTTCGCCTGAAAGGCAGCTGGAAGGGCGACCGGAACCAGACGCGCTACAACAAGCACCATGCGCTGCCACGCTACGATCACCCGGCCTATCTCGCCGCGTTCGAGGAACTGAACGGGTTGCTGGCGGCCGAGCTGAACGGCAGCGCTGATGTCGAATATATGGACACGATGATGTACGGCTTCTGGGGCGAGGGCCATAGCTGGCCGTTCGAGGGGCATGTGTTTCCCAGCGACCTTGTCGCCGAGCAGACCTGGCGGCGGATGCTCGACATTCAGCTCGCCGCGTGGAGCAAGACGCCGCTCGTCACCAACACTCAGCCCGACTTCAACCATGTCGGTAACGCCGATATGCTCGACCGCACGGTGCGCAGCGGCAACTGGATCCGCAGCGACACGATCTTCATCGAGAACACGCAGATCGAGGCATTGAGCAACCGCCCGTCCTGGACCGCAGCGATCAGCGAAGTCGGAATGACCACCGGCGCGCCTGCCGAGCTCGGGTTGGTCGACGGCGTGACGCAGAACGAGCGGATCATCGATCACGTCCTGGCGGTCGGCGCCAATTACTGGTCGGTGTGGAATTGGCACAACGAAGCAGCCGCGAATGTGCTGAGCTATTACGATCGTTTTCCTGCACCGATCGACGAGGCTGCACGACGCATCGGCTATCGCGTCTATCCCTCCTTCATCTGGGCGTTCGAGCGTGACGGCCAGGCCGGGCTGGTGATCGGACTCGCCAATGCCGGCGTCGCCGCCCCTCCGGGGGTGGTGCGCCTGACCGTGCAGGACGGGCAAGGCCGCGATTTGACGGGCGGCTGCGTGGATGCCGGGTATCCGCATCCGACCGGCATTCACCAGGCGATGTTGATGCTCCCGCGCGGCTATGGCTGGGAAGGTCTTCGCCTCAAGGCAGAGCTGGAGGTCAAGGGTGCACGTCACCCGTTGCGATGGGCGTGCCGGCAGCAGCTCAACGCGGATTCATCGCTCACGCTGAAGCGGAATATCAGGCCATGATACTGGCCGGACGGTGGGTGGAAGCGTCTACATCAAGTGTAATCAAACGCGCGCCGTGACCCTGCGCGCAGCTGCAGCAATCGCCGTTCGTCGCGCATTTCGCGGCTGATCGGTTCAGTCGCTCTCCCAAGTAAGAACGGCAGCCGACCGTCAGCCGGCAAGCCGCCACCTTACGATCATCTGGGCGGTGGCATGTTCGAGCAACCCCTCAACCCCCGCTGGCCTTTGATGCCGGCAACAGGGAAATTCGGCACTTCCGGTAACCCAGCAATCAATCGCATGGATTGCTCAACGGGATTCACGTCAATGCCGTACTATCAGGAATCGCGATGTCGTACCTGTTAACTTATTGCTATATCACGATAGTGTCTCTCAGGCCTCGCGCAGAGATATGTTACGATAGGTGTAACATATCTCTCGTCGCCTTCCCGCCCTCCGGTGGCCGGTGATGATTCAACCATCACGCAGGATCGGGCAGGTCACACCTTGCTGGGCTGATACCGGCGCGCTCTTTCTTAGTGTCGAGAACAGGATTGGCGCAGCACCGCCGATGTAAGGGCCTCGCCTATGGCCCGAAACCCGGCATCACAAGCCACGACACATCAGCCCTTCTCCTTCAGGAAAGAGCTGAAGACAGGTCATAACAAGATCAGCTATTATTCGGGCGGTGCGTTCTGAATACGCCGGGCGAGACCGGCATAATAGGCGGACGAACTGCGATTGCCGGTAGCCGCCATGCGCTTCGAGACCGCTTCAGCCGCAGCGGTCGCCGTTCGGAACACGGCCTCATCCTCGGACGGACGAAGCCCATCGCTGACGACGACGCGCCGCTGTGCGTCGAATCGTATCGCCACCATCATCAGTCCTGACTTCAGGATCAGCACGCCGTCGACGAGCTGGCCGCCCCGCATCCGTCCCGCGAAAAATTCATAGGGAGGTGCAACGCCTGCGCGAGTTACGCCGAGCCCCTCGGCCATGCCGTTGGGGCATTCTCCCAGCCAGTGCGCCGGGGCTGCGGTGAGCTCCGCCGGCACCTCGGCGCGGCAGGGTTTTTGCATCGCCGTCTTTTGCTTCGCCGGAGCGCTGCCGGCTGATGCCTGACAGGCCCCAATCGCCGTCAGCAGGCAGGCGGCGCCGATGACTGTAGCGGACCGCCTCAACGGCTCACTCCCGCCATCATCGCGCCACCCAATTCGAAATGCATCGGATCGGCGCGGCCGCGCGATCGATATCCGCCGCCCCAATACCAACCCGCGCGGTTGAAATAGGGGACCAGCGCATCAAGGCCTTTGAGCGAATAGCTCGCACCCAACGGCACCAAGACGCCGCCAACGCGCAGGTCGATCGCGCTGCCCCAGGCGTGGTTCGAAACTTTGGTCGTGCTGCCGCGCTGGAGACGGTTGACCTCCATCCCGGCGCTGCTCAGCAGCGCGAGGAGATCCGGAAGGTCGCGCCGCACCTCGTCCAGAATCGACCGCAGGCTGGCGATAGCAGGACGAATACCGGTGACGCGAAATGGGCCGACTGACTCCGTTGCGATCAGTGATTTCAATTCGGGGTTCGTCACCGGCTGATCATTTTGCGACATATGTGCGCTCGGCATGCCACCGAAGCGCGCCACTTGATCGCTGCTCGATGGCGACGACAGGCCAACATTGACCGTTCCAGCTGCCGGGAGCGCCGTCTTGGTCGTCCAGTAGCCGCTGGCGCGCTGGGTCGGCGGTGGCGCGGCGGGCGTGGCCGCCGATGCGGCAATGACTGGTGCGGGTGTCCGGGCACGGGCGACCGCCGCGGATCGCTGAGCGGGGACCGGGACCGAACGCGTCACAGGCGCGGGCCCGGATGATGGCGGCGGCGCAGCGGCACTCTGCGCCGCGGGCGGCGGCGTATGGGTACTTGCGGCGACGTGCTGATTGAGACGACGCCAACTCGGCCCATTGACATCGATTCGCCCATCGGGCCGTCGCATCACGCCCCCTTGGAATCGCTCGATCGCCTGGATCGTTCGGCGGCCGCAAATGCCGTCGATCGGGCCGGGCGATACCGATGCGGCGAGCAAGGCACGCTGTACGCTGATGACATCCGATTTGCGATTCTTGCCGCCAAGGCCAACTGATCCGTTCAAGCGCTGCATCCGCACCTCCACCATCCAAGATCTCAGCGGGCTTCTTGCGGGTTACCGACTATTTTTGCCGCCGTTACACAGGATTAGCGCCGTGATTGGCGAAAACCCCGTTGCAAAGCGCATGGGCTGGTCAAGTGTTCCGTCTTGCCTGGTCGTTATATGCGCGCCTGAATTCCTTGGCGAAGACATCCATGAACGCTTCGTCCGAATCTTGGGCGACGCCGCCGAATTCGCGCTCATAGGTTTGCCATAAGGTCGCGTCGCGCGCAGCCGGAAGGATTCGCTCGAGCACACCGGCCGAATCGGCGCGGGCACGGATTGCCGCTGGAGAAAAACGGTCCAGGGTAGCGCGCAACGCGCCTTGCATCGCCTTCAATGTCGCCATCTGATGCGACTGTAATTCCACGAAGGCATCCTCGACCGCTCGGTCGGCGGGCATGAATCCACGCTGCGGTTCCTCGATCAGCATTGCGAGTGCCTCTTCCGGCGTTCGCGCGAATTTGAGCGGATTATGGCCTTGTGCCGAGAATGCGGTCGCCTCTGCACCGAGCTGCGCCTTTGCGCGGGCGCGCGCTTCGACCATCACCACCAGGCCCGCCACCAGCCGGTGAAATACGGCGCCGGCCCGTTTGAGCGCGGTTGCTGGGTCGCCGATCGAGCCCGGTGCTAGCCCTGCTGCTGCAAAGAAATCGGCTTCCGCCGCTCCCGGGGCGGCACGCGGCGGCGGTGCTGGCGCAACCGGGCGCGCCGCCGGCAGCGATTGGCTGGCAGGAGCGGGGTTGAGGCCAAGCGGATCTCCCCCCGGTGCGATCGGTTGGCCAAAACCGCCCCGCGCCCAATCCACGACATTTCCTTCCGCGATTCGGCCCCATACATCGTCCGGCGACGGGGCGGCTGGCCGATCGGGCGCCGCGCTCGACCATCCTGACGCCGGATCGGTATCAGGGGCCGGGCTTTCCCAGGCCGATGCAACGGGCGGCAGCGCGACCGCACCGCTCGGTGCCCAACCGCTGCCGGCTGGCGCAGGCGTGCGGTCGCGGCCATAATTCCCATCCTGGCCGCCGGCCTGTCGGTGCGCATCCGGCCGGGCGAGCGACGGACCAACCTCCGGCTGCCATCGGGCATTGTCGCGCGGCGGCGGGGGCGGTGCTGCGTCCCAGCCGCTGTTGGCAGGCGGGGCGCCCCAGCCGCCACCGGAATTCGATCCGGCGCTGCTGGCGTCATCGGGCGCCGCCGCGCTGGTGCCGTCGTCCCACCCAGCCCAGGCGCGGGGGCCTGGCGTCGCCGCGGCAGCGTCGGCACTGCGCAGTGATGCCTCGGCTTCGCCGCTGAGTGATGCGCGAATCAAATAGGGCCCGACTTGGAACCGATCGCCCTGCGTGATGCGATGCGGCGACGACAGACGTTCGCTTGCGCCGTTGAGAAACGTCCCGTTGGTGCTCGTGTCGGTTAGGACATAGAATCGCCCGTCAAAGGTCACTTCGAAATGACGTGCCGAAATATGCTTTGTCGGGTCGGGCAGCGGCCAGTCGCAGGTCGATGCGCGCCCGATGATCGCACCGCGCCGATGCAGCACCAGCTCGAGCGGTGCGCCGTTGTCGAGACGGCCGCTGTTCTGGAGGGTCAGCGTGAGTGTCATGGTCGCGCCAGAGCCGCGATACCCCGCTCGGCGACCTGCTCGCCGAGATCGAGTGCGCGGTTGAAAAAAGCCGCGGAATCCGCGCTGCGATAGGCAGCTTGCTCGATCGCGCTGACGGCAAAGCGGGAACAGGCATGTAGCGGCGGCGCCAGCGGAGCGCCTGTGCCGCCTACCGACCCGCCGGAATAGAACACCGCGAGCCCGAGAAACCGTTCCGGAGCGGCCTTGCTGATCGCCCTCGCGGCGTCATGGGCCGCCCGACGATGCGCGTCGGTCGGTTCGCCGATCCAGCGCATCGCGCTGTCGAGCGCCAGCCGGCTGCGGCGCGTGAGTTCGATCCGGCGCGATTCATCATCGAGCAGACGGCCGGCCCAACTGACGGCCTCGCGGCGGGGCAGCGCATGGCCGAGATATTCGACCGCCGCACCCAGCGTGCCTTGCCGACGCAGCGCCGCATAACGATCGCGCACACCAACCGATGCCATCGGCCAATCGTCTTCATCGATTCCGATAAGGGCCGCGACTTGCCTTGCCTCGGTAAGCTTGACCATGGTCCAATCGTTCATGGGCGGTCGAGCATGCCGATACAGGTCGGCATCAGCTGCCTCCCTCGCCGGCCGCCGGGCCGAGCGGGACCGCGCTGCCGAAGGTGGCGGGCGTGACCCCGTCGGGATTGATATTGGTCACCCCGCCATTGAGGGTCAGCTCGGCGCCAGCATTGATTCGTAAGCTGCCGGGGCTGTTGAACGTTGCCTCCCCCGTAGCCTGAACGTCGACCGTCGGGGCCTGGATCAGGATACCTTCCGGACCGATGACGACGATCGAATTCTTGACCCGGATCGTGATCTTCGTCTTCGATTCGATCGACAGTTCCTTGTCGACCAGCAGTCCGTCCTTGCCGATGACATGGACGGAGCGGTCACGCTTGACCAGCTTCGATTCGTCGCGGCCGATCGTGGCGGTGCGATCAAGACCGACGCGGTGATCCTGATTGTGACCGACATGATGTGTTTCGTCGAAGCGGATGCGACTGTTCATGTCGCGCTCGGCGTGAAGGAAGACCTCCTCCTGTCCGCCACGGTCCTCGAACCGGATCTCGTTGGCACCCGGCGCGCCGGTATCGAGCGCCTCGGTCTCCGGATACTGACCGGCTTCGCCATATTGCTTGGTTCGCCAAAGCGCGCGCGTCTTGTTTGCGGGCAGATCGTAGATTGGCATGTTGGAGCGGTTGAACACGCGGCCGACGACCAGCGGGCGATCGGGGTCGCCATTGAGGAAGTCCACCAATACTTCATGTCCAACTCGGGGTAGGACCAGATTGCCAAGGCCGCCAGTCTGCGACACGCGTATCCAGCAGGTGGATTGCTCACCGGGGGTTTTCGCGCGATCCCAGTGGAAGCGCACTTTTACGCGACCATATTGATCGGTGAAGATGGTTTCGCCGGACGGCCCGGTGACGATCGCCGATTCCAGCCCGGTAACGACAGGGCGCGGCGTGTCGTGAGGGGGCTGGAACGAGGTTTCCGCGGGGATCGCCTCGAACCGAATGTTGAACGCTTCTTCTTCCTCGTCCTGCGACCCCGATCGATAGCTTTCGGAAGCGATGCTGTGGAAGGTCGAGGTGATCAGATATCCCGCATTCATGCGGGCGGCCGGGTGGTCCGCGACATCAACACGGGTACCGCACGCCAGCCCAGCCGATTGCGAGGTGCCGGAAAAGGTCCGCCTCCCGGCGCGCTGCGCATCGAGCAGCACCTGGCTGCGTTCCTGGCCGGTCTTCTGCTGCTCTTCGCGGCCGGTTTGCTCACGCGTATAGCGTCCAGGATAATGGAATATTTCGCGATTGTCTCCGGGATGGGCACCCTGGCCGGTCACTTCCGCCGTCAATGGTTGATCGGGCGATTCGAAATCGAAATCGCGATAGGTCACCTTGGCTTCGGCGGTCGACCGGACGCGCTCGATCCAGCTTTGCAGGAAATCGCCCTGGTTGGAAAAGCGCGATTTCGAATCCGCCGTGAAGACAGAAACCGAGTTGGCGTTATATTTCAGCTTGGCCGGCTTGCCGGGCTGGTGGCATTTCGGGCCTTCGCAAAGCACCATCACGTGGCGATCGGCATCGTGACGGAAGAAATAATAGATTCCCTCTTCCTCCATCAGGCGTGAGATGAAGGTGAAATCGCTTTCCTTGTATTGGACGCAATAGCCGCGCGTCACACGCGGCATGGACAGGCGGGTATAATCGACGTCGGAAATGCCGGCAGCTTCGATCACCTGCTTGATGATCGCCACCGAGGTCATGTCCTGGAAGATCGCCATCGCGACGTTTTGCGCGAGGTAATATGTCCAGGGCTGGATGGTCAGCCGGTAGTGATGGCCGCTCGGACTTTCCTTGCGATATTCGCCCGCCGTGACCAATCCGTGGAAATGGCGCAGCGTTTCCTCGTCCTCAAGAACCTCAAGCGACGCGGGCTTGCCCAGGTGCGGCTGCAGGTCGATTTCGAGCGGTGATATGATATCAGCATGGACGACAAACGGTCGTCCCAGCGTCTCGGCGCTCTCGATTCGTTCAAGCTCTACCTGCTCGTCACCGACATCGATTGACATCCGAGTAAGCCGCTGTGTCGAGTCCGGCACCGCTTACTCCTCTTTATACAATTCGTCCGATACTTACTGTGTTGGATGGAACCTTACAATGGCTCCAGCGTCTTAACCTAAGTCAAGAGGCGGCCCTCGGGGCTGTTGCGGGTTGCCTCGATCACATCAGGGTAATAAGTTGGGACCGAATGAAATATTCCCGGCTTGGAGATGAACATGTTCGCTCGTTTGCTGATATTTCCGCTTGCCACCTTATGCGCGTTCCCCGCGATCGCGCAGGATGGCGGACGTTCAGCGCCCCCAGTAAAGCCCAGCGTTGCGGGCTATCTTTGCACGTTTGCCGGTAAGTGCGATGGAGTGGAGGCAGAGCGCGTCAGTCGCGATGCGCCCGAAACCAAAGGCTTTCGCCTGGCACGGCCGGCGGCGGATAACGCAGCCAGCGAAACCTCAAGCGTGAAGCGCCCTGCAAGCCAGCCAACCGCAGCGATTGTTCGCAGCAGGCCGCGTAACGGCGGTGCCTATGGCGCCGCGCCGCGGCGTGTCGCTGGCGCGGCATCGGTGTCGGGCGCTGTGGTTGGCTCCGTGGGGCGCCCGCGTGCGGACCTGATGATCGGCTTCGATCTTAACTCAGCGCGACTGTCGGCCGAAGGTATTACGGCAACGCAGATCTTCGCCAAATCGCTGCTTACGCCGGAACTGCAGTCGAAGCGCTTCCTGATAGAGGGGCATACCGATCTGCGTGGCGGACGCGATCTCAACATGGCCTTGTCACGCGCGCGCGCCAAGACGGTTGCCGACTATCTGGTGTCGCTTGGCGTAAAGCCCGAGCGTCTCCAGACACGTGGCTTTGGTCCCGATATCCCGCTTCCAGGGCACCGTTCGACCGATCCGACGAATCGTCGGGTCGAGGCGGAGCTGATCTCCTGACTCTGTCCTCATCAGAGTCCGATCACCAGGCGGATGCGGGTGCACTGATGGCGCCAGTTGCCGAGACCGATCCAGCAGGACCCGATCTTTCCTATTCGTCCGAGCGCGGCTTGATCGAAGATGCCTTTGGTCGCGCAGCTTCGGGCGCCTCTGAGGATATTGATTGGAAGGAAACGATCAAAACGATCGTTGAGCAGAGCCTGCTCACCAGGGACCTCTGGCTTGCCGTCTATCTGGCTCGAGCAGGGGCTCGCTCCAACCGCCTCGATTTGGTTGAAGACGGCTGCGAGATGCTCGCGGGATTGATGGAATCCTTTTGGGATACAGCGCATCCCAAGCTTGAGGAATATGGCATTGAAGGGCGCAAGGCGCCTTGCGAATCGCTGGTTCGAATCGGGGAATTTCTTGGGCCGATTCGTCGGATCGTATTGGTCGATCATGCACGGCTGGGCAGCTACACGGGCGAGGATTTCGAGCGCTTCGCGCGCGAAGGGGAGTCCGGTGACGGCTATGGTCAGTTCCGTGCCGCGATCGCTGACACGCCGATCGAACAACTCCAGGCTCTGGTCGACCGGCTGGATCACATCGCCAGCGCATTGGCGCGCGCCGATGCCATCCTGTCGGCGCAGGCGGCGGCTGCCAATCAGACCGGCACGAATTTTGAACCGACTTACGAAGTCCTGGAATCGATCCGCAAGGCCATCCGCCCTTACGTCATGCTGTTCAGCGGCGCTGACGATGGCTTGGAGGACGTCGATGTCGAGATGGGGAGCGCGTTGAGCGCCGGGGCCGGGCGGCCAGCGTCTCGATTGATCGAAAGCCGTGAAGATGTTGCGCGTGCACTCGATTCTGTGATCGATTATTACCTGCGACGAGAGCCATCCAGCCCTATCCCGGCCGCGCTTGGAAGAATTAAGGGTTGGATCGCAATGGACTTCATGACGTTATTGCGAGATATCTCACCCAATGGCGTGCCCGATGCGGATAGCGTATTGCGTGCACGGAATGAGGAGAGCGGCCGTTCGGATTTGATGTGATTGCTCGGATTGCGAGCAAAAGTGATCAGGGGCAACCAGCCGAATTATCAGTGTTCGAGTAACAGGGACGTACAGTCATGGCGATTAAAAGCGGGCAACGCTTCATCCGGGAGAACCGGAAACCGCGAGTCCATATCGAGTATGAAGTCGAAACCTATGGCGCGCGCCAGAAGGTGGAATTGCCGTTCGTCATGGGCGTGATGTCCGATCTCTCGGGCAAGAGCCTGAAGGATCGCAAAGCAGCCGAGGCGCGCGAGTTCGTTGAATTCGACATGGACAATTTCGATCAGCGGATGGAGGCGATTGCGCCTCGAGTCGCCTTTGCAGTCGATAACACACTCGGTGGCGACGGCGGCAAGCTGGCCGTCGACCTGACCTTCAAGTCAATGAACGACCTGTCTCCTGGTGAGATCGCGAAGAATATAGAACCGCTGGCCAAGTTGCTTGAGGCGCGGACTCAGCTGGAAGACTTGCTGTCTTACATGGATGGCAAGAACGGAGCGCAGGATTTGCTCGACAAGGTACTTAAGGATCCGGCTCTACTGCAGGCTATTTCCGCGGCGAAGACAAAAACCGATTCCAGCGATGGAACCGACGACGTCGCCCAATCGTAATCCCTCTATCGCAATCGGAGCCGACTATGGCGCAAGAAGCGCTTCATCAATCGGGCGGGCAGCCCCAGGCGAGTGAAGCGGCACTGGACGATTTCCAGGCGCTGCTTCAGAAGGAATTCAAACCGAATGACGATGTGCGAAAGACGCGCATCGAACAGGCGGTACAGACACTGGCCGAACAGGCCTTGCAGAATGCGCAAATCATTGGCGGAGATGTCTTCGCGACAGTTGACGCCATGCGCGCGGCAATCGATCGCAAGCTGACCGAGCAGATCAACCAGATCATTCATCACGAAGAATTCCAGAAGCTGGAATCGACGTGGCGCGGGCTCAACTATCTCGTCATGAACACATCCACCGGCAAGGATCTGAAGATCCGGGTGATGAACATGTCGAAGGAAGAGTGCCGGCGGATGTTCCGCCAGTATCGCGACGCGGCGTGGGATCAGAGCCCGCTGTTCAAGAAAATCTACGAGAATGAGTTCGGGCAGCTGGGCGGCCAGCCTTATGGCGCCTTTGTCTGCGATTATTATTTCGACCATTCCGCTCCAGACCTGGAAGTGATGAAGGGGCTGTCGCGGATTGGCGCGGCCGCGCATGCGCCGTTCATCGCGGCAGCAGGGCCCTCGCTGCTCGGCATGGAGAGCTGGACCGAGCTGTCGAATCCGCGCGATCTCGGCAAACTGTTCGATGCGACCGATTACGCTGCATGGCGTACGTTCCGCCGCAGCGAAGATAGTCGGTATCTGGCGCTCGCATTGCCGCGTTTTCTGGGGCGTCCGCTCTATGGAGCCAAGACTGATCCGGTTGATGAATTCGACTTCGAAGAAGATGTCGGCGGAGAGCATGACCAGCATCTCTGGCTCAATGCATCCTATGCAATGGGAACCCGGATCACCGAAGCGTTCAAGACCTATGGCTGGACCACCCGGATTCGCGGTGTCGAATCCGGCGGTACCGTCGAGGATCTGCCGACTGCAACCTTCCCGACGGACGATGGCGGCATCGACCTGAAATGCCCCACGGAAATCGCCATTTCCGATCGTCGTGAAGCCGAGTTGGCGACCGCCGGGCTGATGCCGCTACTGCATCGGAAAAATACCGATCAGGCGACCTTTATCGGGGCTCAGACGGTGCATCGCCCAGCTTCGTACGACAAGAAGGAGGCCACGGCGAACGCCAACCTCTCGGCGCGTCTTCCTTATATTTTCGCAAGCTGCCGCTTCGCCCATTATCTGAAATGCATGGTGCGCGATTGGGTTGGCGGTTCGCGCGAAGCGGAGCAGTTGCAGCGCGACCTCAACAATTGGGTCCTGCAATATGTCGACGGGGCGCCGACCACGTCGAACGACGAGACCAAGGCTCGACTGCCGTTGAAGCAGGCGCAGATCGAGGTGATTCCGGACGAAGAAAATCCCGGTTTCTATGTCGGAAAGTTCATGTTCGTACCGCATTACCAGCTCGAAGGCATGGATGTAACATTGAGTATGGTCTCACGCCTTCCGAAGACGTCGACCTGAAGTCGGCATTATAAAGTAAAGTACGGTTCCCAGTAGTAGCTTAAAGCGTAACATAGGAGAATTACGATGGCAGTTGATCTGTTTTTGAAGATTGATGGTGTTCAGGGCGAATCACGCAAGAAGAACCATCAGGACGAGATTGATATTATTTCGTTCGATTTCGGTGCGGTGCAGCACGGATCATTCCATTCTGGCGGTGCAGGCGGCGGCGCCGGCAAGGCGGAGATTTCGGATATTCGTATCCAGAAGGAAGTGGATAAGTCATCGCCACTCCTGTTCAAGGCTTGCGCGTCGGGTAAGCACATCAAGGAAGCGGTCATCTATTCGCAAAAGGCTGGCGACGGCGAGCAGGCGTTGACCTATTACAAGATTAAGCTTGAGGACATTATCGTTTCCGATATTCATAATAACGGCGCTGCAGGCGGCGACAACATCATGGAATCGGTTACCTTCAACTGCGCCAAAGTGACATTCGACTATCAGGCGCAGAACGAGAAGGGCGGCAAGGACGGCGGCGTCGTCACTGCCTATTACGACATCCGTCAGAACGAGGCGGGCTAATCAGCCCGGGTCGTCCGTACAGCGTGAAATGAACAACGCGGACGATCTTTTGCGGTCGGGCGACCTCGACGGTGCGCGTAGCGCACTGATCGAGGGCGTCCGCCGTAAACCCGGCGACGTCGAGACACGTCTTTTCCTCTTCCAGCTGCTCGCTGTACGCAGAGAATGGGACAAGGCTGCGACGCATCTGGCTACATTGGCGCAGCTGTCGCCCGAAGCAGCGATGCTCGCCATCGTGTATAACCAGGCGATCAGCGCGGAACGTGAGCGCGAAGCCATATTTGCCGGTACATCGACGGCCATCATTCATGGTGGGCCGTCCTGGGCGGAAGGCTTGGCCGCAGCAATCCGCTACATCGCTGAAGGCCGCGAAGAAGAAGGGCTTGCCGCGCGTGAGCAAGCCTTTGCCCAGGCGCCCGAAACGCCCGGTACGATCGACGGGCAGCGCTTCGAATGGATTGCGGATGCCGATGCGCGCTTCGGCCCGTGTATCGAGGCGATTATCGGCGGACGATACGGGCTGCTCCCGTTCGATGCGATTGCCGGAATGAAAAGCGAAGGACCAAAGGATTTGCGCGATATCGTCTGGTATCCGGTCGAGATCGCGATGAAGGCAGGAACGTCGATCGCGGCGCTGCTGCCGGCGCGCTATCCCGGTGTCATTGCGGAGGCGGCCGAACAATTGGGTCGTACGACCAACTGGCACGACGGTACAACCGGACAAATCGGATCCGGCCAACGGTTGTGGACTCTTTCCGACGAGCAGGATTGTGGATTGTTGTCGGTTCGTTCACTCGTGATGGATTGATCGGGGTTCCCATGGCCGTCACCCAACGACTGACCCCGACATTATTCGACAAGCTGGTCGCCGACCTCGATATTTCCGGCATGCGCGACACGAGCGATGAAACACCCGAGGTCGCCCGCGAGAAATTCCGTTATTATTCGGTGCCGAAGCTCGAACGGTTCAACGAGGCTGCTTTGCGCGCGACAATAAGGCGCGATCTCGCCTGGCTGCTGAACACCACCAATCTGGAATCGCTGATCGACCTTGAACCCTATCCCCGAGTCGCCGAATCGGTGCTCAATTTCGGGTTGACCGATCTGGCGGGCAGAACATTGAACCGGCGTGCGGTGCTGGCTCGGGCGCGCGAAATACGCCGCGCCATCAGGCTTTTCGAACCGCGACTCAATCGCGAGGGGCTGACTGTCGATCCGGTCGACGATGATACCCCGCATGCCCTGACCTATCTGATTCAGGGTGACATCACGTCCGCGGCACAGGTCATGCCGGTCAAATTCAGGACCGAGGTCGAAGCCGAAACTGCCACGGTCAACGTCCGTGAATAGCCGGCTCCCCCGGTGAGCGGCGGGATCGATCCGCGCCTGTTGCGCTTCTACAATGACGAACTCGCCTATCTCCGCGAAGAGGCGCGTGCGTTCGGTGAAGAGCATGAGGCGGTCGCCGGACGGCTCGGGCTGAAGACGCCGACCGATCCCGACCCTTATGTGGAGCGGCTGCTGGAAGGCGTCGCCTATCTTGGCGCGCGCGTGCAGCTAAAGCTGGCCGATCAGTACCCCGAATTTACGCAGCATCTGCTCCACGCGGTTCAACCGCATTACCTCGCGCCGACCCCTTCCATCTGTATCGCCGGCTTCGAACCGAACGGTGGAGATCCCGGGCTGATCAAGGGTTATGTGGTCCCGCGCGGAACGCCGATGGTGGCGACCGCGCACGATCAGGGCGGCGTTTCGGTCGAATTCCGTAGCGGGCACGATGTGACGCTGTGGCCGATCAAGATCACCCAAGTCGAGTATCTCGCCAGCCGTGCTGCTGTCGCGCCCTTTGCGTCGAGCGCCAATGTCCGGGCGGAAGCCGGGCTGCGACTGCGCTTCGAGGCGACGGATGGTGTCGACCTGCCACAGATCTTGCCTGAGTCTCTGCCGCTCTATCTTGCAGGATCGGAAGCGGTGCCGGCCGAGCTCTATCGACAGATCATCGGCGAAACACTTGCGGTGGTGGCCAGGTCCGCCGACGCTGCCCAAGGGCCGGAAGGATGGATGAAGCTGCCGTTGCCCGGGCAGGTGGGGTTCGACGACAATCAGGCGCTGCTCCCGTCCGAACTGCGCTCGTTCCGTGGTTATCGGCTGCTGACCGAATATTTCGCATGTCCGGAACGTTTCCTTTTCGTCGACCTGAAGGGGCTCGCGCGCGCTTTTGCCGCGAGCCCCAAGGCCTGCGATGTGGTCCTGTTGTTCGACCGGTCCGCTCCCGTTCTCCACAATGCGCTCGACCCCGGCAATTTTCGTCTGTTCGCCACCCCTGCGATCAACCTGTTTGAAAAGCAGCTTGGTCGGGTGCAGGTGTCGCCGTTCGAGCATGAGCATCATGTCATACCCGATCGTGCTCGCCCGCTCGATTTCGAGGTTTTCCGTGTTCTCGAAGTTCAGGCGCACCGCCCCGACAAGATCGATGCGCGCACGGTTGCCCCACTCTACGCGTTCGGCGCGTTGCTTTACGACTGGAACGAGGCGTTATTCTATACGACTCAGCTCCGCCCGCGGCGTCTCTCCACGCGAGAACAGCGGCTGCGACGGCGCGGCGAGTACACCGGGACCGAAACCTGGATCAGCCTGACTGCGCCTGGCGACGCCACCCGCCTTGACGGAGTCCAGGAACTGGCGGTGCGCGCGTTGGTGACCAACCGGGAATTGCCCGAATTGCTGACCTTTCGCGGTGAGCAGCATTTCATCGTCTCGGGGATTCCTGCGCGTGCGGTCAGCGTTTTGCGCGCTCCGACCCGGCCGCGTCCGCCGCTTGGCATGGGCGATGCCGCGTGGCGCGTCATCGGCCATTTGACGCCGAACTACGCCACGCTTGCGCCCGAGGATCATGATGATCCTCAGGTGCTGCGGGACCATCTCGCCTTATATGGCCGGCAAGATGATGCGGCGTCGCGACGGCAGGTTGACGGGGTTATCGGAATCCGCTCGTCCAAGGTCGCGCGGCGAGTGCCCGGGCTCGACCGTATGGCGATCGCACGGGGACACCGGATCAAGGTAACATTGGACGATGCCGCCTTCGACAAGGGACGAATGTTCCTGTTCTCGGCTGTGCTCGAACGTTTCCTCGCCGAGTTTGCGAGCATCAATTCGTTTACAGAAACTCACGTCAAGAGCGCCAATGAAGGGGAGTTCCAGCAATGGCCGCCAAGGATCGGGCGCCGTTACACCATCTGACGTTTCTCGCCAGGGTGGCGGCGCAAGCGCGGCGGTTCGGGTTGTTTCCCATTGCACGCGGGGCGGAAGCGCGCGCGCCCGATTTGCCCCGTATCGGTCGAGCAAGGCGGCCGTCGCAGAACATCGTCGACCTGTCGCAGGTGCCGACAATGGCGTTTCCGGACTCGACGCTGGAGGATGTCGAGATCGTGGAAGGGCGTGCGCGGGTCAGCGGCTATTGGTTCGGTCTGACTGGTCCAATGGGACCGCTGCCGTCGCACATGACCGAATTCGCATCGTTCGAACGGCGCTACGCGACAACCCGTCCGTTCGGGCGCTGGCTCGATCTGCTGGCTGGACGGATGCTGCAATTCTTCTTTCGCGCCTGGGCGGATTCGCAGCCTGCCGCGCAAGCGGATCGGCCTGCCGAGGATGGATTTGCGGACAAGATTGCACAGCTTACCGGCGCCACCGAAGGCGTTCGTGACGACGCCGCTTTTCCGGCCCGCGCGCGCGTCCACTACGCCGCCTTGTTCGCCTCACGGCGCAGCGCCGGCGGAATTGAAGACGCGGTCGGGCATCTGATCGGACAGCGTGTGACCGTCATCGAGTATCAGCCGCGCTGGCGCGATGTCGAGGCGGAGGATCGCACCCGGCTGGGCCGCAGCTTTTGCGCATTGGGGACCGAAGCAATGGCGGGGACCAAAGTCAGCGTCGCTTCCGATGCATTTCGCGTCGTCGTACGGGCGAGTTCACGCGCCGACTATGATGCCTTGTTGCCGTCCGGCGCGCGCTTCCGTATCCTGTCCGAAGCACTCGATGCTTTCGCCCCGAGCCATCTCGAATGGGATGTCGCGATCGAGGTCGCAGGCAGGCATACGCGCCCGGCGCGCCTCGATGGCGGCACACGCCTCGGCTGGACGGGGTGGGTAGGAACAATCAAAGACGACACCATTTGCGCAGATGCGCATCTCCGGCGTCCTGTGCGACAAGAGGAATACGCATGACCGATATCAGCCGTGCATCATTGTTCGGGCGGCTCGACGCGACGACGTTGAAAGCGATCGAATCCGCGACGAGCTTCGCCAAGATGCGAGGCAATCCCTATGTCGAACTCGTTCATTGGGTGCATCTGCTCCTGCAGGATCCACAGGGCGATGTCGCGGCGATCCGCGCCGCGTTCGGAATCGACGATGCGCGGCTTGCCCGTGACGTGATCGCGAGCCTCGACATTCTGCCGCGCGGAGCATCGGCAATCGCCGATTTTGCGCCACAAGTGGAGGAAGCGATCGAGAAGGGCTGGCTCTATGCCTCGCTTCAGTTCGGCGCGGCCAGGATCCGCTCGGGCCATCTGATCTTCGGGATGCTCAGGACGCCGACGTTGCGCAATGCCTTGTTCGCGATGAGCGGTGAATGGCGCAAGATCTCTGTGGATCGGCTGGGGACGGAGTTCTCGGCGATTGTGAAGACGTCCGGTGAAACGACCGAGACGGCGGCTGCCGACGATGTCGTCGGTGCGGCGCCACCGAATGCCGCCACCGGCGAAGCGCTGGCCCGCTTCTCGGTCGACCTGACGGCGCGTGCGCGTGCCGGAGAGATCGACGCGGTGGTTGGCCGGGATGCGGAAATCCGCCAGTTGATCGACGTGCTGCTGCGCCGCCGGCAGAATAATCCGATCCTTGTGGGCGAGGCTGGAGTCGGCAAGACCGCAGTGGTCGAGGGGTTCGCACGCCGCATCGTCGACGGTGACGTGCCGCCGCCGTTGCGGGGGGTGTCCCTGCGCTCGCTCGATGTCGCGCTGATGCAAGCCGGTGCCGGCGTGAAGGGCGAGTTCGAGAAAAGACTGCGCCAGGTGATCGACGAGGTCGAAAATGCCGCGACCCCCGTCATCCTGTTCATCGACGAGGCGCACACGCTGGTTGGTGCCGGTGGGCAGGCCGGGACGGGCGATGCCGCGAACCTGCTGAAGCCAGCGCTGGCACGGGGTCGCCTGCGCACGATTGCCGCCACCACCTATGCGGAATACCGCCAGTATTTCGAGAAGGACCCGGCACTCAGCCGTCGTTTCCAAACGGTCCAGGTCAGCGAGCCCGAGACCGCGGTGGCGATCGACATGCTGCGATCGGTAGTGTCGGTGATGGAGGCGCATCACAATGTCGTCGTGCTCGACGAGGCGGTCGCGGCGGCCGTGACATTGTCGCAGCGTTACGTGCCCGCACGTCAATTGCCCGACAAGGCGGTCAGCCTGCTCGATACGGCGGCTGCGCGGGTGGCGGTATCGCAGCATGCGACGCCCGCGCCGGTCGAAGACCGGCGTCGTCGGTTGGAACTGCTCGAGTCCGAACGCGGCGTGGTCGAGCGTGAGACCGAGGGGCGCTATCGCGATGGTGACCGGCTCGCCGTGATCGATGCGGAGATCGCCGCAGCACGCGACGAAGTGTCACGCATTGAGGAAAAGTGGGCGCGCGAGAAGGACGCGCTGGAAGCTGTGATAGCGGCGCGTGCCGCGCCGGTCGATGCCGACCATATGTCCGGCGATGACAAGCTCGAACCGGCGCTGGCGGCGCTGGCGGAAGCGGCGGGGGACGATCCCATGGTGTTCGGCGTCGTCGATGCCGACGCCATTGCCGCGGTAGTGGGAGATTGGACCGGAATTCCGATCGGTCGGATGGTGAAGGACGAGATCGCCAGCGTTCTGACCATTGCCGACCGGTTGAAGCGGCGCGTCGTCGGGCAGGATCATGCCATGGATGCGGTCGCCAAGCGCATCCAGACGAGCCGCGCCAAGCTCGACAACCCGTCCAAGCCCGTCGGTGTGTTCATGTTGTGCGGACCATCCGGGGTCGGGAAGACCGAGACCGCACATGCGCTGTCCGACCTGCTCTTCTCCGGCGATGAATCGATGATCGTCATCAATATGAGTGAATTTCAGGAGGCGCATACCGTCTCCACGCTGAAAGGCGCACCGGCCGGCTATGTCGGTTACGGCCAGGGCGGGGTACTGACCGAAGCGGTGCGGCGGCGCCCCTATTCCGTCGTGCTGCTGGACGAAGTGGAGAAGGCACATCCTGACGTCCATGAGATGTTCTTCCAGGTGTTCGACAAGGGCTTCATGAACGACGCCGAGGGGCGGCACATCGATTTCCGCAACACAATCATCCTGCTGACGTCGAACGTTGGAACCGACCTCATCATGTCACTGACCGAGGACGAGGAAACGGCTCCCGATGCGGAAGGCCTCGCCACCGCGCTCCGCCCCGAATTGCTCAAGGTATTCCCGCCCGCGCTGCTCGGGCGGTTGCTTGTCTTGCCCTATTACCCACTCAGTCCGGATATGCTTGCGGGCATTGTCCGGCTCCAGCTTGGGCGGATCGAACGGAGGATTGCCGACAATCACGGGATCGTGTTGGAGATCGGCGCCGACGTTGTCGACCATATCGTCGCGCGCTGTACGGAAATTGCCTCAGGCGGCCGAATGATCGATGCGATCCTGACCAATACCATGCTGCCCGAAATGTCGGTGGCGCTGCTTGAGCACAAGATGCGTGGAGAAGAGGTATCCCGAATTCAGGTCAGCGTAGCGGGTGACGGATTTGGCTATAACTTTGTCGGAAAATCGGAGCCGGCCAATGAGCCGATCGAAGATGTTGCGGCGTGAGAAGCTCGTGCTGACGGCCGCGATATTCCCGGCAGCAGCGGGATGAGATCGATTGCCGGGCCGCCACTGCTCTTTATGCACCTCGCCGGAACGGTGTGGTCCCAGGGGGGTTATCGGCAGGGTGCCGAGACGGTTCCTGGCATGTGTTTTCCTACCTGTTTTCTGGATAGCCGGAGATCAAAGCCTATGTACGGCGGTGCGTTGAGGGCAGCGAAAAGGGATGTGTGCCCGGCGGATCGTCGGTCGACGATATTTGCCGCGCCCTGTATCCTGGGCATGATAGCGAACACAGGAGAACCGGCATGGTAGCCAATGACGAACGATCGCCGGTTGTGGTGAATGCCGAGCCGCCCGCCGGCTGGATCGATAAATCCATGATCATCCATAGCGCGCCGCTGGCGGGCGGTCAGACGATCGCGCCGACGATCGTTATCGCGCGCGATGCCTTGGGTGGACGCGAGACGTTTCGTGAATATTGCAATCGACAGATTGACGGCTTTCGCGTCACGCTGCCGCAATATTTCCGGGAAAGCGAAGGTCCGGGGCGGCTGCACGAGCGCGACGCCTTCCAGATCCAGTTCATGTGGGCGTCTGGGGCGGGAACGCTGCGTCAACGCGTTTTCTTCATTTCCGCCGGGTCAGGGGTCGTTGTGACCTTTACCACCACAGCCGCTGCGGACGATTATGCCAGGCACGAGCCGGTGTTTGAACAATCACTAGCGCACCTGGTCATCGCCCCGGCGCCGGGCAATGATCGCTAGGCCGATATGATCAGCCGGGACGCACCATGACGATGCCGCCCGCCGCCCGTGTCGGCGACGACATTGCACACAGCAATGCCGGTACCGGCATGCTGCTCGGCATTCTCGCCGGCGCAGCGATCGGTGCCGTGCTGGTGGCGGCGACGGTGGCGACGGGCGGATTGGCCTTGGTCGCGGCGGCGGGTGCCGCGGCGGGCATGGTGTCGGCCGGCGGCCTTGGCGGCATGTATATCGGCGAGGCCTCGATGGGCCCGCCATGCGGCAAGTTCGTCACGGGATCGACGAACGTGTTCATCAATGGCCGGCCGGCGACCTTTACGTTCGGGTCGTTCGCCCTGTGCAGCAAGGATGGCAGCACTCCGATCCCCCTCGCCACCGGTTCGTCGACGGTAATGATCAACATCGGCTTGGCCGGCCGGCAAGACGAGAAGATTGGGTGCAGCGCGAAATCGGTCCCGCAAGTATCGCCCAACGTCTTTATCGGCGGCGCCAGTGCTCAGGACCCGAGGGTGACGATCACGCCCGAGGTGCCGGCCTGGGCTGTGACGACACTCACGGTGCTTGGCATTGCGGGGGCGATCGCGGCGCTGCCGTTCGCGATCGCAACGGTGGGTGTGGCGGCAACGATCGGTGGTGTGGTGCTGGGTTTTGCCGGTGCTCATTTCGGCGCGCAAGGAGGGCGCGCGCTAGGGGAAGCGCTGGGACTATCGGAAGCGGGCATACGCTCGCTGGAGATCGCTGGCGGCTTCCTGGGCGGTATGGCTGGTGGCGTGGCCGGAACGAAGGGCACGCAGGCATTCAACAGCCGCTATCAAATCAAGATCGATCCCAACTCTCTGGGGGCGAACGGTGGCAATATACGGGTCGTGCCGCGGCAACTTCCCAAGACTGAAGGCCTAAGTCCGAACGACCCGTACATCCTGTTCAACGAGACCTACAAAGGCGCGCGGCCGAATCCGCGAATGGCAGGGCCGCAGGGTGGAAATCTACAAGCCAATCACGGGTTGCAAGGCAAATGGGCTCAGGAAAACCTGAAGCAATATGGTTATGACAGTAAACTTGCCCCTGCCGAAACGATCGCGACCGGCGCGGTCAAGCCGTATGAGCACACGATCATTTCCAATCGCCAGAATGCCCGAGCGGCAGCTCGCGTCGCCAACGGGCAGGGGAAATGGAGTTCGACGCTGAATGACGAGCTGGCCAATACCGCATCGGATTACAAAGCGGCTGGCTATAGCGATGCCACCATATCGAAAGTGTTGAATCAGCAATATCGAATGCTCGATAAGATTGGTGCTCCATACACTAAAGTTCCGGGATATTAAAAATGGAATTTACGCTGGATTCTTCTCTGAGGCTGTATTGTTATTCCTTGCCTGCCCGTAAGGAAGACATGGAGAGCCTGTTGTTGAAATATCCAGAGCTGCCAGGCGGCTATGAGGATCTGACTGTTCAGGCGACCGGGACAGTGTTTCTCTGGAATGAAAAAGGTCAGTTGCGAATATGGGGTCCGGAAGAGGCACTCGCCATGAACGCGGCATATAATGTGGATGAATATGCCCCCGGCGCCCTGGCATTTGCCGACAACGGTGCGGGTGAGATCCTTCTGTACGGAACCGGCTTGTCGGGCCTGGGCGTATATATCGTCGAAACGGGATCTATCGCATTGGACTCGGATGCCGCTTGGGTGAGCAGAGATTTGAACGGCATTTTGTTGAGGGCGGACGGCGCCGAACTGATATTCCAGTCGGATCCGGTTGACGAAAGCGAGATAACCGAACCGTTCCTGATCGAAAGCGAGTTGCGCTGACCGCGCCTGGTCGGGGGCGGTGATCGGTGGGTTCAAGTGCGGCTCCCCCCATCGATAGTACCGCAATCGGATGACCAGGGATGAGGTCGAGCAACGATCGAGGTCCACCCGATCGAATATGGCCAATGCCGTATCCGATCCGCCGATACCAAGCGGCGCAAAATTGGTGCCAAGGGCTTATTGGTTCTGTCGATTGTTCGAGGCCGGTTGCTGGGAAACCGAAATACCTCTGAAAGTATGCGGTTCGGACGAAACGACTTCGTCATGTAACATCAAACCTCGAAAGATGCGTGGTCAAGGGTTTGATGTTGCTGATTGATCCGTTAAACCGTCGAAGTAGACACGGCTGTAAGTAAAGGGGAAAAAATTTGGCTCGGCGACGGACGTTGCACGGTTGGATTGGGCTCGCAACCGCAGCAATCTGCGCCTCGGCGGGTTCTGCCGGAGCGCAGACGCGCCAGGAAATCACGCCGCCGACTCCGGATACGCAAGCCGAATCGACGGCGAGCGTTGATGCACGCAGCGCCCTGGCGGTGCCGAACTGTCCGTTCGAAAATTCGCCGTTGCGGCTTACGATCGATCGCATCGAATTATCCCGGCCTGATGGGTCGCCGCTGCAACCTGAAGTGGCGCTCGCGTTGGCTGGCGTTGTCGCACCCAAAGGGGAACAGGCGCTCAAGATCGTCTGCGAAATCCGCGATCGGGCCAATGCAGCGCTACGGAGCCGTGGCTGGGTTGCCTCGGTGCAGATTCCGCCGCAGGAAATCACGGATGGCGTGCTGCGTTTGCAGGTCGTCACAGCACATATTGTCGAGATCCGGGTTCGTGGTGAGGCGGGCCGATATGAGAATATCCTGCGCCGTCGCCTTGCGGCGATCCAGGCGCTGGATCCGCTGAACGAACGCGAGGCCGAGCGCCTGTTGCTACTCGCCGGCGATATTCCCGGTCTCGATGTGGCGCTCGCCCTGCGTCCTGCCGGCGGCGAACAAGGGGCAGTGATCGGCGAATTGACCGTCAGTTCACGCCGCTTTGCACTGTTCGGCAATGCCCAGAACTATAATTCCAAGCTGCTCGGGCGCGAAACGGCTTATGTCCGCGGCGAACTCTATGGTCTGACGGGCATGTCCGACCTGACTTATTTCGGTGCGTCCACGACCTCCGATTTCAAGGAACAGATTATCGTCCAGGGCGGTCATATCCTTGGCGTGAGCGATGTCGGCACGACATTCGGCGTGCGCGCGAGCTATGCTTGGTCGCGACCCGACCTCGGGCCGTTGGATCTGCGGAGCAACACGTTCATCGCGGGCTTCGACGTCGTCCATCCGCTGGTTCGTACGGTTCGCAGCAATGCCCGGCTGAGGGGCGGTTTCGACTTTGTCGATCAGACGTCGAACCTGGGTTTCGGCAACACCGCCGTGACGTTGACGCATGACCGCCTGCGCATCGGCTTTATCGGAGTCGATGCGGATTACCAGGCGCTGACGCAAAACGGTGCGCCTTTGTTCTCGCTCGCGGCGTCGGCGGAACTGCGTAAGGGGCTGGGCCTTCTTGGGGCCAGCGATCGCGGATTCAGCGGAGGCGTATTAACCTCGCGAATTGACGGCAATCCGCAGGCATTCGTCGTCCGCGCGACAATCGAAGGTGTGCTCAATATCGGCCCGATCTTCAGTATCATGGGCCAGGCGCAGACGCAGTGGACGAACGATCCGCTGCTCAACTACGAAGAATTCGCGCTTGGCAGCCTGACGATCGGGCGCGGCTATGATCCTGGCTCGAACAGTGGCGACCGGGCGATCGGCGGCCGTATCGAAGCACGGGCAGAGCTTCCCATCACCGAGGCTTTCGGGACGCAATTCTACGGATTCTATGACCATCTGTATCTGCGCAATCTCGACCGCACCTCGATCGAAGGACCGCGAAACTTCGGCAGTGTCGGCGGCGGCGTTCGGCTGTCGCTGCGCAACCGGCTGGTGCTCGATGTCGGCTATGCCAAACCGCTCGACAAAGCGCTGTTGCTCGATGACCGAAAGCCTCCCGCGCGAGTACTCGTATCGCTGACGGTACAATTCCGCGATCCGGCGCGTTGAGGACATGACGAAACAGATGGGGTTTGCTTATGAATAAGTCCGGGTTACGCGGCGGCATGTATGTCCGCCACCGGCGCTGGCTGGCAGCGACCACGGCAATTGTCGGTTTCATGGCAATGCCGGCTTTTGGCCAGTCGCTCCCCAATCCCGGCAACACGACCGGTAGCAACAACGGCAACGCGCCAGTCTTCACGCCCGGAACCAACCGGCTCGACATCGCGCTGCGTGCCGATAACACGATCATCAATTGGAATGACGGATTCAATATCCCCCAAAACGGGACCGTTCGGTTCGACCGCGGTTTCGGTCAGAGGGCCGCGGTGCTGAACCGCGATTTGTCAGGCAATCCGTCGAAAATTCTGGGCAATTTGTCGTCGGGCAGCAACGTTGCGGTCTGGGTGATGAACGGCAGCGGCATCATGGTTGGCAGCAACGCCAACATCAATACCGGCTCGCTCGTGCTCAGCACGCTCAATATGACGGATGCGGATTTCCTCGACCGCAACGGTAATTTCGCGCTGAGCACCGCTGCGGGCAGCCAGTCCGCGATCACCGTGATGAACGGCGCAAAGATCAGGGTCGAGGGCGGCAATCGCGGCCTGATCATGGTCGCGCCGAAGATCGATGCTTATGGCAGTTTCGATGCGACCAACCAGGATGTCGCATTCATCACCGCGAGCGATGTCGATCTGACGTTCAACAGCGGCAGCCCGTTGTCGATCAGGATCAATCGCGGCACGGCGGTCAGCGGGCGCAGCCAGCTCATCCGCGGCACGGTGGCAGGGGCGGACGCGTTGTTCGCGCTGGCATCGCAGAGCAGCGTGACCGACGCCCTGCTCCAGGTCGATGCGAAAGTCACGACTGCAACGTCCGGGACGCGCGGGATCGTCCTTTCGGCCGGACGGCCGGCGAATGCGGTCGATGGTGTGACCGTGGGCGGGGCGGCCGCAGACACCGGCGGCATTGCCAACCTGCTCGTCAGGGGTGACCTGACCAGCACGGACAATGACGGCAGCGACATTCTTGCCGGGGCCTCCGGCTCCGCATCGTTCACCAGCGTATTGTCGTCGAGGCGCCACATACGCCTGGCGGGCGCTGGCGACGTGACGGTCGCCGGGGCGGTGACCGCGGGAGGCGATTATGCGGTTGATGGGCGCTCGGTCACCTTGGGGGGAGCACTCCCGTCCTTCAAAGCGCCAATGGCGCAATCGACATAACCGCGAGCCGGACACTGACGGGCCTGGCAGGACTGACGTTGGTATCGAACGCTGACGGGTCATCGGAGCGGGAAGCGTTGACGCTGGCGGCGACATTTGACGGCACGCCGACGAACGTACCCTCCGGCGTGATCAATTTTGCCCCGGGCACGATCCTGAAGGGCGGCGCAAATCGGGAATCGAGCGTTCGTATTCGATCCGGCGCCTCCAATGGGAGCGTCACGCTTGGCACGGTGACTGCGCGTAGCCTAGTCGGTGCCGTCGGCGCCGCGTCCTTCGACACTGGTATCGTGCGGCAGGCGGCGGTGACGACGGGCGACATGACGCTGACCGGCCAGATCAAGCTTCAGGGTACAACGCTCACCACTGGCGCACTGACCAGCACTACGGACGCCGTTGCTTTGACCAGCACGTCCGGCGCTCTCAAAACCGGCGCGATCGATGCCGATCAGGCTGTAACCCTCATTTCCGCCGGTGCGCTCACCACAGGCGCGATCCACAGCGGCGGTGCACTGTCGGTCGATGCGGTTGGCAATGCCATTTTTGATGGCGATCTCGACGCTGACGACGATCTCACGTTGCGCGGGGCGTCGGTCAGGCTGAATGGCCAGAACGTGACGAGCGGCGGCACGATTGACTTGCAGGCGCGGGTCGGCGGTATTTCCAGCGTCGCGGGGTTGAAGCTGACATCGACCAGCACCGACGCGTCGGATTTTGTCCGATTGCAGGCTGCCGGGACACAAGGGATCAATCTGTCCTCGACTGGCCGTATCACGGCCGGAACGAACCGAGCCTTGAGGGTTGCCGTTCGCAACGAAGCGAATGGCGCGACGCTGATTCTGGGGGACGTGACGGCACGGGCCCTTACCGGTCTTTCGATTGCTGGGGGCAATCCCGCGACAAATGCGGCACCGATTGTCAGCAACGGCTCGCTGGCGTTCGGCAATCTCAATCTGGTTGAGAGTTTCTCGGCGCGCAGCAATGGGGGCAGTCTCAGCGTTGCGAGCATTGCCGTGACCGGAGCGGGCCAGGGGATATCGCTGGCGGCGCCGGTCGGGGCATTGTCCATCCAGTCCACGATCCGCGCGAGCGGTGACGTGACGCTGGTCGGCGGCTCGCCGATCATTCTGGACACGGTCGAGAGCACCAACGGACGGGCATCGGTAACCAGCAATAGTACCGTAAGACTGAACACGCTCGCGGGGGCGCTTGGTGTGTCCGCGACCGGCGCGTCAGTGACGCTTCAGAACGTGCGCGGCGGGGCGGTAGCGATCAACTCCACCGCAGGCGGGGTCATTCTCGGTCGGGTCGATGGCGACGGCGTGACGCTGAATGCGGTCGGCGGCAATATGGCCGTGACCGATACGGTGACGAGCAGTGGGGCCGTGTCTGCCACGGGAACCGGCGCGATTCTCTTCACCAGGGCGATCCAGGCCAATGGCGGCGGGGTCACGATCAGTGCCGGCACCGGCGAGGCGGCGGTGCTCGGCAATGTCACCACGGCAGGTGATTACCGGGTTACCGGCAAGTCAGTCACTCTGGGCGGCAGGCAGGAAGCACGTGGCGCGGTCGCAATCACCGCGACCGGCGGCGCGATCGTCGGACAGTCCGGGCTGGTGCTTGCCGCCGATACGGACGGAGCCTCTGGCGAAGCGCTTACGTTGGGCGCGACCGGGGGAGCTATTTCGCTTGCGGCAAATTCGCTGTTGTCCGGGGGGAGGTTTGGGCAATCGGTAGTGACGGTCACGACCGATGCCGGCAGCGTTGCGCTCGGTGACGTGACAGGACGATCGCTGGTGATTGCAGCGCCGACCGGCGCGACCACGCCGATCTCGACGATCTCCACTCGTAATCTCTTGCTGACCGACAGTCTGACGGCGACGGCCGCGAACGGCGTGACAACCGGAACGATTGGCGTGTCGGGCGGCGGCGTTGCCATCGATGGTGGTGTCGGTGCGGTGAAGACCGGCGCGATTTCGGCGGCCGGCGCGGTATCGCTCACTGGCGGGTCGGTCAACTATGGCGCGATTTCCGGCCGGGGTGTCAATGTAACGGCAACCACCGGCAATATTGCCGGCGGGGACATCACGTCGATCGGGGCGATCGGCGTCAATGCCGCGCTGGGCACGATCAGTCTCGGCCGCCTGACGGCGACCGGTACCGACGGCAATGTGACGCTGGCGTCGTCGGGTACGCTGTTCGCCACGCGCGTGACAGCGGACGGGACCGCCACGCTCACCACCACCAACGCCGATGCCGATATCCGCCTGGAAGAAGGATTGCGGGCAAACGGCGCGGTCAATGTAGCGGCGGGTCGCGACATCCGTGCATCGTTCATCCGCAGCACCGGCGGCACGCTGACGGTCAGCGCACCGACAGGTGACGTGACTGGTTTCCAGAACGGCGGAAGCATCGATCTGGCCGCAGGACCGGGCAAGGCCTTCTCCCTGACGGTCGGCCGGGCAGTTCAACTGGGCAATATCGAAGGTGGTCCAACTTCGATCACAGCATCCTCGATCTCGGTCGGTGCGATCAATGTCGGCGGCAATGCGATCAGCCTGATCGCGAACAATGGCGACCTGACTGTTCGTGGCAATGTCGTCGCTGGTGAGACGACCTTCACATCGACCGGCAAGACGAGCCTGCAGTCGATCTCCGCAACCGGCGCTCTGACATTGTCCGGTGGCACCGGGCTGAGCTTTGTCGATATTTCCGGGGCAAGTGTTCTGGCATCGTCCAACGGCGCGATCACCGGCAATAGAGCGTTTTCGGCGGGTGCGATAACCGTCACCGGGGGCAGCCTGGCGCTTGGGCTAGCGCAAGCGAATGGTGCACTCGCGCTGACTGCAACCGGCGGCGATGCTGTTCTCGGCAGGCTATCCAGCGGCCAGGATATCACTGTCCTCGCGAGCGGGCGCGCTACGGTAGATGGAGATGTCACCGCGGTGGGTAACTACCAGGTTACCGGCAAGTCGGTCGTGCTCGGCGGGCGTCAAGGAGCGCGGGGCGCTGTGACGATCACCTCGACCGGAGGTGGGATCTTCGGACAGTCCGGGCTTGAGCTTGCCTCGGACTCGGATGGCGCCGCTGGCGAAGCGCTCAAGTTGAGCGCAACAGGGGGCGGCATTTCGCTCGCCGCGGATTCGCTATTGTCGGGAGGGAAGTTCGGACAATCGGCGGTGACGGTCACTACCGACGCCGGCAGCGTTGCGCTTGGCGACGTGACGGCGCGGTCGCTGGTGATTGCGGCGCCGACCGGCGCGACCACACCGATCTCAACGATCTCCACCCGAAATCTGTTGTTGTCCGACAGCCTGACGGCGACGGCGGGGAACGGCGTGACGACCGGAACGATTAGTGTGTTGGGCGGCGGGGTCACCATCGACGGTGGTGCCGGTGCGGTGCAGACCGGGGCGATCTCGGCTGCCAATGCGGTGTCGCTTGCTGGTGGATCGGTCAGCTTTGAGTCGATCTCCGGCCGGGGCGTCGGCATCGCGGCAACGACCGGCAACGTTACCGGCGGCAATATCACCTCTATCGGCGCGATCGGCGTCAACGCCGGTCATGGCTCCATCAGTCTTGGCCGCGTTGCGGCGACCGGTACCGACGGCAATGTGACGCTGACCTCCACAGGGACGCTGTTCGCCACGCGCGTGACAGCGGACGGGACCGCTACGCTCACCACCACCAATGCCGATGCCGATGTCCGCCTGGAAGAGGGGCTGCGGGCGAATGGTGCGGTCAATGTCGCTGCGGGTCGCGATATCCGTGCCTCGTTTATCCGCAGTACTGGCGGAACGCTGACGGTCAGTGCGCCGACGGGCGACGTGACCGGTTTCCAGAACGGCAGCAGCATCGACTTGTCGGCAGGGCCGGGCCAAGCCTTCTCGTTGACGGTCGGCCGGGCGGTTCAACTGGGCAATATCGAAGGTGGTCCGACCTCGATTACTGCCGCGTCGATCTCGGTCGGGGCAATCGATGTCGGCGGCAATGCGATCAGCCTGATAGCGAATGATGGCGACCTGACAGTCCTTGGTGACGTGATTGCGGGCGATACGACCTTCAAGGCGACGGGCAGGACGAGCCTGCAATCCGTTGCTGCGACCGGCGCGCTGACATTATCCGGCGGGGCCGGGCTGAGCTTCGTCAATATCTCCGGAGCAAATGTTTCGGCATCGTCCAACGGCGCGATCAACGGCGGCAGGGCGTTCGCCACGGGCGACATGACCATCACCGGCGGCAGCCTATTGCTCGGAGAGGCTCACGCAAATGGTCCGCTCGCACTGACCGCAAGGGGCGGCAATGCCATTCTGGACAAATTATACAGTGGCCAGGATATCACTATCCTCGCCAGCGGCCGCGCTGCGGTAAATGGCGATGTCACCGCCGGGGGCGCTTATAAAGTGACGGGCGCAAGCGTCACGCTCGGTGATCGTACCGTGACTCAGCGTGCTGGCGGTGCGATCGTCATCACCGCCCTGAGTGGTGATATCAACGGGAGGCCGGGGCTCACCCTGTCCAACCTGGGCGCAAGCGGGGCACCTGCCATCGTGCTCGATACGGCCGGCGCCATCGCGCTTGCCGGATCCACGCTGCGCACCAGTGGCGCGCTCGGGCTGCGCGCGGGTATGGAGAAGACGATCGAGCTGGGATCGATCGAGTCGGGAAGCGTCGGCGGTTATGATGGCAGTGTCGCCGGCGGTGCGCTTCGTCATTCGGGGTCTCTAACCACCGGCGATATTGTCACCGGCACGATTGATATCGGCCTGTCGGCAGGCGATCTGACCACCGGCCTTGTCACTGCAACGGGTGCCGTAAGTCTGGTGACAACCAGCGGCTCGATCACGACCGATGCCATTCAGGGCGCGTCGATCAGACTTAACGCCGGAGGCATTTTGTCTGCGGCCTCCGTTTTCACATCGGGCGCGGCGTCGCTAGGTGGAGCTCAGGTGCAGGTCGATACGGTGCGCGCCGGATCGATCCAGATCCGCACGGCAGGGGCCCTGTCGGGCATCGGCAATGGCCGCACATCGCTCCGGTCGACCTCGGGTGACATCACGGTCGATGCCGGCAACATGAAGCTGGGAACGGTCGATTCATCGGAAGGGCTGACGCTCAATGGTAATGCGATCGACATTGCCGGCAAACTGACCGCATCGCGACAGGCACTGGTCAAGGCACGCAGCACGCTGACGATGGCGGATGCCAGCGCCGGCACCGATCTCACGCTGGGAGCGGACGATGCGATGACCGCCGGCGCGATCACGGCGAATGGCGCGATCACCGTCACGGGCCGCGGAATCAGGGTGACCGACGCACGCGCCGGTGGTGCGCTGTCGCTGACCAGTGGCGCCGATCTGCAACTCGATGCAGGGCAGGCGGGTGATGCAGCGTCGATCGATTCCGTCGGGCTGGCGACGCTCGGTGCAGTGTCCGCCCGGCGGTCGATCACGATCCGTGCATCCGATGTGGCCTTGACCGGCATCCAGCGTGCCAGCGCGGTCGTGTTCCAGAACAGTGCAGCCGCGTCGTCGACAATGCGACTGGGTGACAATACCGCTGGGGGTGGCTTCCGCCTGTCGAACGCGGAAATCGCGCTGGTCAATGCCGACGGCGTGCGGTTCGATCAGGGCGCGGGTGCGCTGCAGCTCGGTGCGCTCACCTTTGGCGCCGAAACTGGCCGGCTTGGGGTCGAGATGCTGACCACCGGAGCGATCGCCGTCGATGGAACCGTCAAGGGAAGCGGCCAGGGCCGTACATTCCGTATCGGCGGCGGTGATAAAGAAGGTTCCGCGACTGAAATTCGCGTGACAGCGACCAGCACCGGGGGAGGGCGCCTCCTGTTCGACAATGCCAATCTCGACCTGCGAGGCGACAGGATCGCCGTGGGGCTGGCGTCGGGCTTTCTGAACGTGCTCACGCCCGGCGCGGGCGGAAGTGCGCAGGCGCTGGCGTTTATCAACAACGGCAATTCCGCGTTGTACAACGCGGGCCTTGGCGGCGGGTTTTACGATCCTGCAGCGACCACGCTGATATCCGCTCATTCGTTGAGCCTTCGCTTCGCTGATTACGCCTTGATCCAGAACACCGGCGTACCGGGGCAGTTCTCCGGTGTTACCCTTGGCGGAACTCTGGGGAACCCGGCAACACCTGCGCTCACCGTCAGGTCGACGGGTAGGGCGGGCGGCGGCGGCTTTGCTCTGTTCGGCACGATCAACGGCGTTGGCGGTCCCAGCGCGTCGCTGCTTGGACCCAGCGTGATCGACATCGATCCGGGTCTGCTGGCCAACAGCCGTATCAATGGCTGTCTTGCCGGATCGGGTGTCGGTTGCCTCACCACGATCGTGATCCAGCCGACGCTGCAAATTTTCAAATGGAGCAGCGACGACGTGTTCGGGGTGGCGCAGGACGTTTCGACGCCGTTCGATCCGGTCGTTGGCGGCAATAATGAGGAACTGCTCACTGGTCTCCCCGCGCTCTCGCCGGAACGCGAGACGGACGAAGAAGGTTTGCCACAATGATCCTTGGGGTTACCCGCACGATAATGTTCGTCGGCGCCGCGGCCGCCGTGGTTGCCGGATGTACGACGGTCACTCCCGCGGCACGGCTTTCCAGTTTCGCCCTTGGACGAAATGCTGCCGGGGAAGCGTGCGTCGCATCGCGCGACTGGCATGATCCGGCCGCGCCCGATGCATTCGCACGATCCTATGCCATCACCTGTCAGAACGTGGCGGCGAGCCGTCCGCTCGGCGCGTTACGGGTAGTCGATCGCACGCCGGCCGCGTTGGCGGCGGTTGACGCGGGCGTTGACTGCGCGGCACCCGTGCCAACGAAGCTGGCCGGCGAACCGGCAAAAGCGCGACGCTGTTTCAACCGCGCGCTGGGGGCGGAGACAATCCGGATCGATCTGGATCGTCGCGGCTCGCTGGTTACCGGAGAAGCAACCCCGGGACTGATCGCGCAGCTGGAGGAAGGCCTGGCGATCGTTGCCGGCATTCGCGCGCCGAACGCCGATATTACGCGAACCGTGACGGCCATGCTCGACCCCGCCACGCTGCCGGCACGCGCCGGCGCGGAGGCGACGACGGTCGCCGCCGGCGAGACGCCACTGGATGCCGCCGGCCTGAATCAGGGGATCAGCCTCAATCACAAGGGCCTTTATGTCGATGCCTCGCGGGTCCTCAACGACGCGATCAGCCGATTGCCGACCGGGGCATCGCCGGCGGTCCGCGCCGAACTCTTGCTCGAAGCGGGGCTGGCGGATTCGAACATCCGCTTTTCCGAAGCAGCGAGCGCTCATTTCGCGGATGCCGAGCGAGTCTTTGCCGAATCTCCCGGCACGTTGACACCCTTTCTGGCCTATAAGCGCGATACCTATCTCGCGCTTGATGCGCTCAACCGACACGATTTTGACAATGCCATCGCCATTCTCGACCGGATCGTCAGCGCTCCGGCTCCCGCGGATCAGCCACTGCGCGATCCCGCCACGCTGCGACTGCTGAACCAGTCACGCGCGGCGCGCGCTGATGCTGCCAGTGCATTGGCGGTGCCCAATTCCGGCGATCTCGCACGGCTGGTACTCGATGCCGAGGCGCATTATGCGCGCAGTGTCGCGTTGCTGTCCCGGGGCAATGAGGCAGGATCGAGCGTGGCGCTCGATCTGGCTACCAAATCCTTCCGCCCGCTCGCCAACGAACGGATCGATCAATCGCAATTGCTGTGGCTCGGTGCCCGAATCGATCGCCAGCGCGGCCGCCTGCTGGCGCGCAGTGGGCGCTACAGCGAAGCGCTCGCCTATTTCGACCGTGCGATCGACGCACTCCGTCGTGGCGCACTGGCCAATGCGGGAACCGGCAATGAGCCGGCGATCGCGGAGGCGAACCTGGAACGCGCGGCGGTCTTTGCACGGAGCGGTGCGCCACGTGGCGCGGTGCGTGCGACGTTCGCCCAGGCAGTCAACGCGCTGATCGATGGCGGTGCGACGTCGCTTGGCGCATCGATCGGCATGGAAGATTATCTCGATCTGCTGGTGGCAGAGGCCGGGAAATCCCCACAATCCGATACGTTCGAGAGCTTTTTCCGCGCCCTTCAGGCAAGCGGCGAGCCGGCGGTCGCTCGACAGCTTACCCAGCTTCAGACCGTTGTCACGGCAGATCCGGCGCTCGGCCTGATGGTGCGCGAGCGGGCCGATCTGGAACGGCAGATCACGCGGCTGCGCTATGCCCTGGCCGGTCGGGTCGCGGGCGATACGACACCGCGCGCTGATCTCGAACAGGCACGGCAGGCGGCCGAGCAGCGGCTGATCGTCATCGATGCGCAACTGGCTGGCGATGCCCGGTATCGGACGGTCGAAGAACGGCCGGCGTCGCTCGCGGAACTGCGCGCAGCGCTTGCTCCGGGCGAAGGTTTCCTCAAGATTGCCGCTCTGAACCGGCGGATTTACGGCATCTACGTCACCTCGGATCAGGCATTCATCTACAATGTCGCGGGCAGCGATGCCGCAAAGCAGGCGGTCGATGCGCTGGCCACACGGGTTCGTACGTCGATCGATGGCGATCTGGCGGTCGGAAAGCTGGTGCCGTTCGACGATGCCGCAGCCTATGCCCTTTATCGGCTGATTACCGGGCCTGCGTCCGAAATGGTGGCAAAGGCAAGGGCAATCGTGATCGATCCTGCAGGCCCGCTGGAGCGGCTGCCGATCGGTGCGCTGGTCACCAGCTATGACCGGAATGTTGTGCGCGACAATCAGTTCGATTTCTCGCAAACGGCATTCCTCGCCCGCAACACGACGGTGTCGAATGCGCTGTCGCCGCGATCCTTCCTGGTTGCGCGCGCGCTTCCGGCGTCGCGTGCACCTAAGGCGTTTCTGGGCCTGGGCGAGCATACGCCGCCGCCAATCGATACCTCGCCAGCGGTGGCGCGGGAGGTTGAGGTCGGATTTGGTTGCAGCGTGGATTATGGCCGCCTGGCCAATCTGTCCCGCGCGCTCAAGCCGGTCAGCCGGCGCGAGCTCGGCATCGCTGCCGCCGCACTCGATGATCAGGGCGCCCCGATGATGATCGACGCCGCGTTCAGCGACACCGGCATCAAGGCTCGCGACGATCTGGCTCAGTTCGAGGTCCTGCATTTTGCGACGCATGGACTTGAGGAAGGGGTCTGGGGCTGTACCAAATCGCCACCCGCGCTTGTCACCTCGTTTGGCGATGCCGCATCGGATGGACTGTTGAGCTTTTCGGAGATTGCCGGATTGCGGCTCGATGCCAATCTCGTCGTCCTGTCCGCTTGCGATACGGCAAGCGGCGTGCGCAACGAGGGGCTCGCGCGCCAATCCGGCCAGGAGGAAGCCGGTGCGACGCTGGAAGGCCTTGTGCGGGCGTTCTTGACCGCCAATGCCCGCGCTGTACTTGCCACCTATTGGCAGGTTTCCGCCGAGCAGGAGAGCGATGAGTTCGTTCGCGCCTTCTACGCAAACGCGCGCACGGGAACGATGGGCAATGCATTGCAGGCCGCGCAACGTACGTTGATTGATCAGCCCACGTATAGCCACCCCTTCTACTGGGCGGCCTATTTCCTGGTCGGCGACAGCAACAAGCCGATGTTGAGCTCCACCCCGGCCAGGATGGCGCAACGGTGACATTGACGGGCAGCCCCGCCAGGACGCTTGGCGTCGTGGCGGCGGCGCTTGCAGCGATTGCTGCTTGGCTGCTCTATGCGCCGCCGGTCGCGGCAGAACTGGCCGGAAGTACAACCGGTGCGCTGTCCGAGGCGGTGTTTACCGTCGTGATTTTTGGCCCGTTACTGGCGTTTGGACTGGCAGGTGCGGCGCTGTCGGGTCTCCAGGCATATGAACTGGGGCAATCACCGCTCCGTGCGGGTGGGCGGGGCGTTGCAATCGGTCTGGGCGGCGTGGTCCTGGCGACGGGCTACGCCGCGCTCGCAGGAACCCTTCGGCATGGCGCTGGGGGTGGCCTTTCCGTTGCGTTCCTGGGGGAGCGGCGGTCATCGCGCTTCAGGTTGCGGCAGAGGAAACAGTGTTTCGGGGCTGGCTGCAACCGCTGCTGAGCCGCGTTATGCGCTTGCCGGTCGCGATCGGCGGTATCGCGATCGCCTTTGCAGCGTTGCACATGCTTGCTGGCGCACGAGACCCCCTGGGGCTGATCAATCTTACGCTCGGGGGCCTGCTGTTCGGCGTGCTCGCGGCGCGAGGCGGCGGAATTGCGGGTGCCTTTGCTGCGCACTTTGCCTGGAATGCGATCGAACAACTCGGGCTCGGGCTCGATCCGAATCCCGGGTTCGGTTCCTTCGGCGCTCTTATCGATCTGGATCTGGTGGGCGCTGTCCGCTGGGGCGGGTCGGACGATGGCCTCAACGCCAGTTGGGCGATGACGATCGCGCTCTGCGCCCTTCTGGTGCCGATGCTTTTGCAACGATCCGGCAAGTTCGGTGCGGGATCGGCCTCGCCGACCGCGCATGATGTGCTCAGTCCTTCACCTCATCGACCGACCTGAACCAGATCATATCGGCTTCCCAGCCGCGCTCGGCGGCGATCGCGACCAGCCGGTCGCGCCAGTCGGCGCCGCGTGCCCCGAGCGGCGGTGCGACGACGGCCGGATCGAACGGCCCCTTGCCGCTGATCAGCAGCAATCCCGACCAGCCCGCATGGTCGAGATCGATCTGCAGACGGTAGCGGTCACCCCCGAGATCGGTGACCGGAACGCCCTTTTGCGAGGATTTCAACTGTTCGATAAAGGCAGCTCTGCTCGGTACGAGCATGTCGATCTTGCCCGACGGCTCGAGCCCGACCAGCGCCAGGTCCCGGCTCGGATCCGCCAGCGAAATGCCGATCACCGCATTGGCGGCGATCGAGCCGGGATAGGCGGAGTCGCGCGGCTGAGTGCGCATCTCGAACTTGCGCTGCGGTACCGACAGGCGGTTGCCTGAAGGCGCGCGGATCTGGCGATAGGCGTCGAGTGCGGCGCAGCCCGACTGGTTGATCGGCGCAACTTGCGAAAAATCGATGTCCGCGCCGGAGATATCCTGCGTCTTCAATGCGCGGTTGATCTCGGTCAACGCTGCCGCGGGGCTGCCCGCGACGCCCGTCAACGCCACATGGGCACCGTCGGCGGCGTTGGTCAAACTCACCACGCGGAGCCAGGTGCAACTGACCGATGGCAATGCGGCGTTGATGGCATCGCCGGCGCGCGTAATGGGATCGGCGGTATTGCGAAGAGTGCCCCGGCCCGGCCCCGTCCGATCAGTGCCGTAACCGCCCAGGACGAACCAGCCGGCCAGTGCGAGCAGTGCGGCTGCTGCGATGCCGGCCCCGATCTTCCAGTTGCGGGACGTGTCGAGCGCCGGCTCGCGCGGCACTTCGGCCTTGTCGAGCGCTGCGAGCACCGCTGCCATTGTCGGATAGCGTTCGGACGGCTTCGGGCGGGTCATTTGATCAACGATGGGCCTGAGCTTTGCGGGCACCGCGGACAGATCCAGCCCCGCCCGGCGTTTGTCGACCGCATCGACCAGCGATCCTCCCAGTCCGAGATCTCGCCCGCGTGCCACCGCCAGAATCAGCAGGCCAAGGCTGTAGACGTCGGTCCAGGGCCCCAGTTCGCGGCCGTAATCGCCCAGTTGTTCGGGGGCGACATAGCCGAGCTTGCCGGCGAAGCCGTCACCCACGATCGTCGCCGTGCCGGGGTCCAGGTCCTTGGCGATACCGAAATCGATGATCCGCGCCTGTGCGAGTTCGCCGCCGCCAAGCAGCACATTGTCGGGCGAGATATCGCGGTGGATCGCGCCCAGAGTATGCGCGGCGGCCAACCCGGAAGCTAGACGCCGCAGCAGCGCCCCAAGTGCCTCCGGGGTCGGGGCAAGCGAGCCCAGCATGTCCGACAGATTCGTTCCGTCGATATATTCGGTGACGATATAGAGGACGCCAAGCTCGGGCTCCTGTGCCAGCACGCGATATTGGACGACTGCCTGATGGTGGAGGCGGGTCAATGTGCGCGCTTCGCGGCGAAACAGCGCGATCACGTTGGGATCGCTGGCAAGCGCGGGCAGCATCACCTTGATCGCAACGCGTTCGTCGGTGATCACATTGGCGCCTTCGAACACTTCGCCCATGCCACCGCGCGCGATGAAGCGCCGCACGGCGAACATGTGGTTCAGCACATCGCCGACCTTGATACTTTTGGGGTGGAGCGCGGCGCCAGGTTCGAAAACCGTACGCTCGCTGTCGTCCTCCGGCAGTTTGGCCGTGGGCGGCACGAATACCGTCCGCGGATCCTCGTCTTCGCCGCCCGGTGGTGCGGTCATGGCAAGGGCCCTGGGCTACCTGCCAGGGCGAGCAGGGTCGTCTCGTTCAACCCTACCAGGATCGCAGTGACATTGTCGGGCGCGCCGCGTTCGAGCGTGGTCGCGATCAAGGTATCGAGCGTTGCCTGCGCTTCGCCTCCGTCGAGGATTGCGGCGATTTCACTGTCCTCGACCTTGCCGGTCAGGCCGTCGCTGCACAGCAAGAACAGGTCGCCCGGCTCGACTTCGTCCATCACCACGTCGACTGCCATCCGTGCCCCGACGCCGATCGCCCGGGCAAGGACATGCCCGCCCGGGTGATGGCGCGCCTCCTCTTGTGTGATCAGCCCGCGATCCACCATCTCCTGGACTTGGGTATGATCGCGGCTGAGCAGATGCAGGACGCCGCCGCGCAGCAGATAGGCCCGGCTGTCGCCGACCCACAGGATCGCGAAGCGCCCCTCCTGGACCAGCAAGGCGACGACGGTCGATCCCATTTGCTGCCCACGACGCTGCGATTCGGACCAGATACGGCGGTTGGCGCTGTGGATCGCGTCCGCGACCGATTGCGCCGCAGCATCGAAGTCGGTCGGCACGTCGATGCTCTGCAGCGCCTGAATGACCGCACCGGAAGCCCAGTCGCCATGCGCATGACCACCCATACCGTCGGCCACGACCCACAGGCCGTCTGCCACGCGATCGCAGAAGCCGTCTTCATTGTTGCGCCGGACAAGCCCGGGATGGGTGCCGGCAACACTGTTGATCCTGAGGCCGGTCATGATGCTGGCGACCGGGTGAGCATTGCCGACATCAGTATTGGTGGACAGGCGCCATCCAGTGTCGCGGCCTCCGTGTCGCCATCGGCGCTCCACCAGCGGTCTGCGGCATGGATCACCAGCGCGTCGGCAGCATCACCCGCTTCGCGGACAAGGCGGTCGGCCTCCCAGCGTTCGCCGATCGCGGCATAGAGCAACGCCTCGCACCGTGCCGCCGCCGCTGGATCGCCAATCAGCAACAATATGGGGAAGCGGCGGCCCAGCGCGTCCTGCGACGCAGCGACGGCGCCCGCTATTCCGTTTCCTTCGCAACGCCATGGCAAAGCGCGATCGAATGTGTCTGCAAACGCCTCGCCCAGATCGGCGCGCGCCTGAGCCAGCGAAGGCGATAGCCAGGCATCGATTTGCTCTCGCTGATCATGCGTGAAGCCGCGCGCGACGAAATCACCGTGCGCGGGAAGCTTTCCGAACAGGGCGACTCCGCTCATAGCGATGCCGGGCAGCGAAACGACCAGATCCCGGCTCGGCTGAACGGGTTCCGATCCCCAGGCAATGTGATTGCCAGCGTCGTCCGCAGGGCACCCTGGCCGAAGCTTGCCCGGATCGCCCGCGCCCCCGCATTCTGTTTTTCCGCCATGTCCATGACCCGGAATAACGCCCAAGGTCCTTCGGCGGCAAAGCGCCCAAGTTCGGTGCCCGATTGCGCGTCGGGATCGGCTGGTGCTGCGGCCGGCTTCCCGGGTGCCGCAGTGGCGGCCTTCGCTGCGGAATACAGCACCACCGATGCTTCCGGCAGTCCCCCACTTGCCGACCAGAGCAAGGGGTGCGGCTGGTTGCTGGCCGCCTTGAACCGATAGCGCGTGCCGCCACTGGTGACTTCTACCGTATCGACTCCGGTGCCGAAGCTGGCCACCGATACCTTGATCGGCAGCCCACCGACGAGCAGGTCGCGCAATTCGCCTGCCCGCGCGAATGCTTCCGGGGTCGAGGGATTGAGTGCGGCAGTCACTGCATTGCCGTCGCGCCAGCGCCAGATCGCGCCCTCGGTGTCGATCAGCGGCTTGAGCCGGCTTTGCGTGAAGCTGTCGATCACGCCGCCCATCCCGAATACGCGCAACACATCAACCATCGCCGCATCCTGTGGTGCGGCCCCGAAGAAAGGGTAGCGCTCCTGGGCAACCTCCCGACAGGCTGGGAGGACGGTTTGGGTATAGGCGTCGGTGATCGCGCCGCCTGCGGCACTGACCTGCGCAGCCGAGCCGCCGCCCGCCGCTTGCGTGACGAAGGGCTGCATCTGCGGCGGAGCGCTCGCGGCGGCCGCCTTCACGGATGCGATCGCCGCTGCCATCTGCGCCTGGGTGGTATCGGCGCCGCCGCCGCCGCCAATGGACCGTGCCGCCATTACTGCCTGACCGGCCGACTTCACCGCGCCGACGAATTCGTCGATCGGCGCCGAACCGCGGCCGTCGCCGACATATTCCTGCAGATTGGCGAAATAACCGCTGATCTCGTCACCGGCGTCGATCCCCCTGGCGCGATCCTGGTTCATCTGCTGCCCGATCCGGCCAATGCGCGACCGGTTGAGGCCATAGCGCGCGGCGCGTGCCAGGCCGGCTTGCGTGCCGCCGGTGAAGGTCGTGTTCTTGCGCAACTCGAGCAGCACGCGCTTCATCGGCGACGGGCTCTTGGTGAAGGCGCCGAACGCCGCCGGATCGCTGAAATAAGCCCCTGGCCGCATCAGCGTGATCAGCCCTTCCCATGCGGCGATATAATCCTTGGCATAGAGTCCGGCCACACCGGGACGGACGTTGCTCAGTTCGGCGCCCACGCCTGCCTCGTCGGCACCGCCCACCACCCACAGGTCGCGCTTCAGGTCTTGCTGGACGGTGACCAGCCCCGGCAGGTAAGCCTTTTCATAGCCGGCCCGGGTGAAGAAATACGGGATCCGTGCGGAGAGCACCTGGTCGGGCGCGGCAAAGGCGAGCACATCACCCTGCGAGAGAATGTTTGCGGCCTCCCATGCCGGTCCGGCTGACGCTGCCTTTTGGCGCAGCACGGCATAAGCGCGATCCGCGAGCGACAGCGTCTGCACCGCGGCGCGCGCGCTTGCCACGAGCTGAGCGTCGAGCGGCGGCTGACGATTGGGCCAGACGCTCGCCATGTCGCGATCTTCGAGCAATGCGCTGAGATGACGTGCGAGCGCGCTACGCTCGGCTTGGCTGTCGGCCCCAGGATACAGTTCGTTCGCCCAGTCGCCGGTCACCCAGGCCTGCACCGACTTGGCGTCCATCGGGCCCTTTTGCCCGAGCATCAGATACACTTTGAGCGGCTCGTAAAGCTGCATCGGATCGCGGCCTTGCGCCTTCATTACCGTCTCGAGCCGTAGCAGCAAACGCGGCAGCATCACCCGGCGCAGAGCGTCGCGATAGGTTTCCAGCGCTTCCTGGCTCAGGCTGCGCTGATACAGACCGAAGGTCATCGCCAGCGGCGGTCCGCCGGCCCCGCGCTGCGCATAACCGCGCGGCAGGTTGCGCAATGTGTCGAGCGCCGGGATCGCCGCACGCAGGTCGGCATCGTCCTCGCGGACCTGGGCGAGATCGACGCCCGCCTCGCGGAACTGTTTTTCCGCCACAACGGTCTGACGTGCGAGTTCCGCCTGAAACGCGCGATTGCGGGCAAAGCTGACGCCCCATGCGGTCGCGACCAGCGCCACTGCTACACCGATCGCAGCCAATGCGCCGATCAGCTGTCCGCGCCGGCGAACCTTTGCCTTGGTGTCGGCAGTGACCAGCCCGGCTTCGGGAAACATCACCTCCGTCAGCAGGCGATTGAGGAAATAGGCGCGTCCAGAACCGCTGGACGGAGTCGCCTCCATTGGCTGGTCGTACACCTCTGCCATGCCCGCCAGGATGCGATCGAGCGGCGCACCTTCCTGCAGGCCGCTGGTCAGATAGAATCCGCGCAGCTGCCCGGCGGCTTCCTCGCCCGAGACAAAGGCACCGTCGAGAAACCGCATGAGCCGCGCGCGCAGCGATCGGAGCTGCGACGGAAAACCGATCATCATGCCGCGGCGGCGCTGATCGACTTCCTCGAACACGCGGCGCGCTTGCCGGTCGGCGATCGCCTGCGTCATCGTGTCGAACGCCTGCGCCAGCGTTGCGGACGCAGGCCTGCCATTGGCGAATGTCGCGGTCGATCCGAACACCGCGCGCCGTCCTTCGACATCCAGGTCTTCGAAATATTCGGTGAAGCCGGCGATCAGGTCGGCCTTGGTGAGCAGGAGATAGACCGGCACCGCGACTTCGAGCGTTCGCCGCATCTCGACCAGCCGGCGGCGTACGGCCCGTGCATGCGCATCGATTGCGGCACAATCGCTACGGATCAACTCGTCGATGCCGATCGCGACGATCACGCCGTTTACGGGATGTGCGGGCCGGTTGCGCTTCAGCAGCGACAGGAACGCGCTCCACCCGGCGGCATCGACCGTCGCGTCCGAATCCTGTGTCGTGTAGCGGCCTGCTGTGTCGACCAGCACCGCCTCGTCGGCGAACCAGAAATCGAGATTGCGTGTGCCCCCGACCCCTTTCACCGCTTGCTCGACGAACGGGAACCTCAGCCCGGAATGGAGCAGGGCCGTGGTCTTGCCAGCTCCCGGCGGCCCGATGATCACATACCAGGGCCGGCTGTAGAGATAATCGCGCTGACGGCCGCTGCTCGCGCGCAATTTGGCGAGCGCCTCGCTCATGCGCTTGCCGAGCAGCTTGCCCTCTTCCTCTGCGGCGTTCGGCCCGGCCAGTTCGGCGGCGATCGCGTCTGCCGCCTTGAGCGTGCGTCGGCGCCGCAGGAACCACCACAACAGCCATCCCAGCGCAACCAGCACGGCACAGGCGATGCGCACCGACAATGGCCGGAAGAATGCGACGAACAGCGGCAGCCCGAACGCCAGCAATGCCGCCAGGATCAGCGCGGCGACGATCGTGACGGCATACCAGTTGCCGAACCAGTTACGGAAAAACCTGCGCATCGGATCAATACCGCCGCGGCACGATGATTTCGACACGCCGGTTCAGGGATTTGCCGTCGGCCGTGCTGTTCGGGGCGATCGGCACCGTCTCGCCCAATCCCTTGGTCGTGACTCGCGACGGATCGGTCAGGTCGCTCCGGATCAGCGCGCCGACCGTCTCGGCCCGCGCTTCGGACAGCGCCATATTGTCGGGGAATTGCACCGTCGATACCTTGTCGTTGTCGGCATGGCCTTCGATCGTCACGCTGCCACGTTCTTCCTCTACCGCGCGTCCGATGCGGTGGAACAGGGTTTCGCGACCGGGTTCGAGCGCGTCGGAGCCGGATTTGAACAGCTGCCCGACCGTCGTCCTCACCCGCACGGTCTGCGCGTCCTCCTCGACCTTGACCAGGCCTTCGCGGATTTCCGGTGCCAGGAAACGCTTGAGCGCGGTCGCCTGCGCACTGTCGGCGGCGGCCATTGCCGCAGCGGGACGGGACAAGGTCAGGCGTGCATCCGGGGTCAATGCCGCCAGCCGGTCGGACGGCGATTCACCGCTCGACATCAGCATCAGGCGCAGGATGATGTAGAGCAGCAGCAGCAGAGCCGCGGCGCCGGCCGCGGCCAGCGCCAATATGCTCCAGCCGATCCGCGCCGCGGGCGCCTTCTCGCCGCGCCAGTCCGGTACCAGCTCGACCTGCGACAGCGAACGGACATGCGGCAGTGCGCCTTGCAGCCGGGTCATGATCTCGTGCAGCCGTCGTCGCCCGTCCGGCATCACCCGGAACCGTCCTTCGAACCCTGCGGCAAGGCAGGCATGGTACAGCTCGACCAGGTCGAGATTGTCATGCGGCACGCGCAGCATGTCATCGACCAGCTGCCAGAAGCGGTCGCCGCCGATATTTTCCTGGAAAAAGGTCACGACCATCGACCGCCGCGCCCATTCCGCACCGTCGATGCCGATGCCCGGCAGGTTCTGCGCGATATCGTCAACCGTCGCACAGACGGCATATTTGGCCCGCTGCCGCTGCTCTTCGGAATAATGCGGCTGAATCGCGCGCTCGAACCGGGCGACCGCCTGCGTGCATTGCCGGTGAAGGTCGGGCATCGCCATCCGCACCCGTCCGCTGCGCACGCTTGCGATCAGGGCAAGTACCGGCTCGGCCTCGGCCAGCATGATGTTGCGGATGGTTTGTGCCGTCGCCGGCAACGGCACATCGTCCTCGGCAAGCCGCGAGGGGGCGAGCGGCGATCCGGCCGGGACCGCGCTTGACCGCGACAGTGGCGGCGGCGCGCCATATCCGCCATCGGGTTGCGGCGGAGCGGGGGGAAGGCGGGGGGCGCGGCGCCGGCGGGTTGCCCGGGTCCATCGCCACGCTTCAGATTCTGCAGCGGAGACGGCCGGAATACGGTCTTGTCTCCATCGTCGCCGCTCATCTCGTCGTCTTCTTTACGCACCACAATTCGAGCTTGAGCTGTGGCCAGTCACCCGCGACATGCAGGCCCAGTGCTGTGGCGGTGGCGAATTCCTGCCAGTCGGGCACGCCGCGATCGAGCTCGAAATAGACGAATCCGGGCAGGATGCGCAGCTGCGGCGGCGGGGTCGGGGTATGGCGCAGCGGAACGCCGGGCAGCGCCGAATCGACGATCTGCCGCATCTTCTGGACCGGCCCGATCTTGGCGACCGACGGAAACAATCCGCGGATTTCCTCTACCGGCGCGGCAGCAGCGACCGCGAGGTAGAAATAGCCGGTCTTGTAGAGCTGATGATCGGTGATCTTCGACACATAGGCGCCGGGACCCGCCAGCTCGAGCGGCAGCTGCAGGGCCGAGCGCTCGAACACAGCCGACAGCATCGACTGGAGCAGGTCGAACACCGGCTCGAAGCAGATTTGCGGATTTTCATGATCGTAGCGCGGCAGGGGCGGAGCCCGGCGCTCGGGCCGGATCAGCGTCGCCAGCTCACCCGCCATCGAAGTCAGCGCCTCGTACAATCGTTCGGGATGGACGGTCGGCAGGAACTGGAGATGTTCCAGCACCGGGATCCAGCGATTCAGCGCCTGCAGCAGCAGGAAGCTGGCAAAGGTATCCGATCCGCCATCGGTCGCCTCGACCGCGCGGATCGCCAATTCTCCGCTGCGTTGCTGCGCGCGACCGACGATATCCGCCAGGCCGCCGCCAAGCCGCGTCGCCGCCGCAATGTCGAGGGTTGGCGGAATATAGCGGTCGTCGAACATCAGCCCCTTGTTCTGGACCTCGCGAATGCGGGCCAGCCCAAGCGATACGCGGCCATAAGTCTGATCGCGGGTGATGCCATAGCGCAGATTCGGCCGGCCCAGGCCGATCGGCTCGCTGGTCCGGTCCTCCGAATAGGCGTCGGCGATCTCGGCTTCCGTCACCAGATAACGGGCATCCTGCGACCGGGTCTCGGTATCGCGGAACTGGACGCTGCCCAGCTGGCTTGCCGGCAAGGTGAGCGAGACGAGCGCATCGCGCGCGTCACCCGGGACATCCAGCGGTTCGGGCGGCGGAATATCGTCGGGAATGGCGAATGGGGTACCGTCGGGAAGCACGCCGGACGCGCGCTGGATGGCAAATTTGCCGATCGTCGCCAGATCTTCGTCGATCACCAGCTCGGTCAGGCCCCATGGCCAGGGCCGAATCGTATCGACCCGGGCACGGAGCTGCGCTTCGGTAAAACGGTCCTGAGCCTGAAAATGCTGCGGACGGAGGAACATGCCCTCGTGCCAGGCGACCCGGTTTTTTCCAGTCAATCGTCTTCCCCAGCGCAACTGGCGTTCGTGCGCTGAATCGCCCACGTACGCACGATCGGTTATTGCCGCAGAGCCAAGGCTGGGCAATAGCTTAATCGGTGACGGGAAGGGTTCTGTGAGCGAAACCGACGATCACGAGCCGTCACACGACCCGCGGTCCTGGAGTGCTGCGCCGGGGAAACGATCGCGCGGTGCGGACGCCGAATCGCCATCCTTCGATCCGCGTACCTGGATTGCGGCTCCCGCCGCCCCGTCCTCGGCAGCGCCGGCGTCATCCAGGACGGCGCGATCGGCCGTGCCGCCGGTTCGCGCTGTCCCTTCAGGTGGAGCCGGTGGGATGCGGTGGTACGCGGCGCCTGGATCGAGCGCTGCGATCCTGCTGCTGGGCGCGATCGCCGCCTGGTCGGCGCGCCCCGCCGGCCCCCAGCCGGCCGCCACGATATCCGCGCCGGGTCCGGGACCAATGGCTGCGCCGGACGGCAAGAGCAGTACGATCGTCGTGCCGGGCATTGTGGATCTGGCGCCGAACCTGCTTGCCGCCGGCTTCGCACGCGCTGATGCCGACGCCGTGGCGCGACGGACGGCGGCGGCGCTGGGTGTCAAATCGGGTGAAATAAGGGTTTCGTTCGACTATCGGACAACGCCAGACGGGCTTCATCTCGAGCAGCTGACGGCAACCAGGTCGGATGGCACCGGCATAACGCTGACCGCACGGAGCGATGGCAGCCTGGCAGAAACGCGGCAGGTAGCCCAGCTGTCGCGCAAGCTGCGCATCGTGCGCGGCGAACTCGACGCACAGAGCTTCTACAGCTCGGCGGTGGCGGCCGGCGTCAGCGACGCAATCGTCAGCGACTTTGCCAATGCTTTCCAGTTCGATTTCGATCTGCAGCGCGAAGTGGCGCCCGGCGACATCATCGAGGCCGGCTTCGAGCAGGGCTATAACAGCGCGGGCGAGGAAGTGGGCGCGCCGGTGCTGGTCTATGCCTCGCTGTCCACCGCCGCCAAGTCGCGCGCCCTGTACCGCTTCCGTGCGCCGGGCGAGGCGCAGGCGGAATGGTTCGACAGCAATGGCCGCAGCACCCGGCGCGCCCTGATGCGCACGCCGGTGGAGGCGGCGCGGATCAGCTCGGGCTTCGGCATGCGCGATCATCCGATCCTGGGATATGCCAAGATGCATCGCGGCACCGATTTCGCGGCGCCGACCGGCACGCCGATCTATGCCTCCGGCGATGCCACCGTCGTGTTTGCCGGGCCCAAGGGGGCGAACGGCAATTTCGTGAAGCTGCACCATGATAATGGCTGGGAAACATTATACCTGCACATGAACCGCATCCTGGCGGGGGTGGCGCCGGGCATGCGCGTCGTGCAGGGCCAGCAGATCGGCGAAGTCGGCACGACCGGCCGCTCCACCGGCCCGCATCTGCATTACGAGGTGCATATCGACGGCCAGCCGGTGAATCCGCTGTCGATCGATACCGGCACCGGACGCACGCTCTCCGGCAAGGCGCTGGCGGCTTTCCGCAGCGTGCGCAACGCCATCGACACGCAGCGCGCCGCTGCCGAATAGTCGGGCCGACGGCCCGGCCATTCGACGCTGGATTTTTACGCCAACAACAGGGGATTCGGCACGTCGGGTGGCCCAGCTATAAATTTCATGGATAGCAGAATGGGGTCTCCCATCGATATCGCTTATACCAGGAATTGATGTAGTACCAAGTAACACATTGTAATACTTGATGATCATGAGATTTATCGCGATCGACGGCCGGTTACGCCCGCTCGCGCGGAAATACGACACAAGGGGTGTCCCATATCTCTCGCCGCGCCCCCGCAGCCCTGTCGCCCGATATCGATTAGCCGACGTCATGCGCATCCGGATTTTGTACCGCCATGAGCTGGCGCAACGGACTGTCCTCCAGCCAGTTCATGATTTCGCCAAAGGTCTCGCGCCGCTCATCCTGGCCGAGCTTGAAGATCGCGCGTGCCGAGCGGACGGTGGCGCGGAAGGCGACGACATGGCGCGCGAGCTTTTCGTAGCGCGCGCCCATCTCGGCCTGCGTCCAGGGCGGGTCGCGTCCTTCCTCCATCGTCGCGATCAGTCGCACCAGCGCATCGTCATTCGCTTCGGGCACCAGCATGATCTCGGTTTCGAACTGCAGCGTCGCATAATTCCAGGTCGGCGCCCAGTCACGGTTGGAGAGGCCCTCGGGCGAGATATATCCCTGCGGTCCCTGAAACAGGATCAGCGCGCGAGGGTCTTGTTTCAGGCTGCGCAGCTGCGGATTGGCGCGCGCGAAATGGCCAAGCAGCGAAACGATATGTCCGTCCGTGTCGGTTTCCGCGAGCAGCGGCAGGGAGGTTGCGGTAGGCGAGCCGCTCCAGCCCGAAACGACAAAGGCAAGTGGGTGGTCGCGGATGAGTTGCGCGATGTCCTGGGGATGGAGAGGTTGATATCGGCCTGCCACGCTCTTTTGTGCCGCACCCGACGCTTTCGCTCTTGTCGAACAGGATCCGGTTCTTTGCAAATGACGCTCGGCAGCTGGGCAGGCGTCACCCGGCCTTGCGCCCGCAAAGAGTGATCAATGGCTCCGCAGCGCCTCGCGCGCGCCCTTGATCCGCATCCGCAACCCGTCCTGGGCGGTGCGGCGCATCTGGATCGGGGACATGCCGAAAGTGAATTTGAAGGCGCGGGTGAAGCTTGCCGGATGCTCATAGCCCGTCTCGAGCGTGATCTCGATCATCGATGCTTGTGAATCGCAGACCAGATCGAGCGCGAGTTCCATGCGCAATTTGTCGCGCACCCGGCCGACGGTATCGCCGTAAACGAGACGGAAGCCATGCTGCAGCCGTTGCCGTGTAAGCCCGACGGTCTCGGCAATTTCCCGGACATTGGGCGGTCGATCCAGGGTCTTGCGCAGCAAACGCCAGGCGGCCTTGATCTTCTCATGATCCGCCGCGGAGAAGCCGATATCGCCCTGTGCGTTTGTCTCTTCACGATCGGAGAGTGCAGTGAGAATGTGACAAGCGAATTCGCGCGCTTTGGCGGAGAGAAATGCGCGCCGTAGCCCGTTCTGGAACGGCTGCTCGAGGACCTGGCGGACGACGAGCACGGCACTTGGCGACAGCGCGACGTTGCGATGTGGCAGCGCGCTGCCGCGAACGATGAAGTCGGCGATACCGGCCGGGGGATCGGAGTCGTCGAGCTGCATCGTCCGGAAGAAATGCTTCCGGTCCAGGAACACGCTCCACCAGCGCAAATGGCGGCCGGATTCATAGTGCGTTTCCAGGCTGTCGCCCTGTTTCAGCCCATAGACGGTGCAGAAGCCGGTGGTCATCTCCGACGCAGTATCGTCCCCTTCGCTCAGTCTGATCGGGATCGAACCGTCGACCATCACGGTGAAGACCAGGCAGTCGGTCGACAGATGCCGGCGGATCGTTGTTGTCACTGGCACCATATCGGTGATCGCCACCGATATTCCGGCATCGAGCTGGTGAAATTCCCAGCCGCCCTGAGCGATATTGATATCATAGTCGTAGCGAAAGCCGGCCCCGGTGCTCAATGACCGCGACCAGCCGTCGGCGGTACGCGTGACGAGCGATGGCGCTTCGCTGTGCGCCTCGGCCTGATGAAGCATTTCGTCGAGGCTGCGCGTCGTCGGCAATTCTGGGCGCGAGTAAATCGGGTTGGGCATGCGCGGATTCCTCGATCCCATGGACGTTGCCTGGGCTGGACCATGATGCGGCAATGACATGCCGTCCTGTTCTCAAGCGAGTCAGGCTAGGCCGGTCCGCGCACGCTATTTAGCATATCGACTCCGATTCTTAGCAATGTGGTTTCTGCACCCATCGGCTAAGTGCACGCGCTTCGGCGCAAAGCTCCACTCTGCGATCCTCGACATGACGGCAGCGACCTTGTGAAATCACGGAGCTATCATGCGCGCACCCTATCTTCTCTTTCTCGGCGACACGGTCCTTCAGGGTACGGACAAAACCGCCGCCGGGCTCGCGCAATGGCGCCCCGAACTCTGTCTCGGCCAGTTCAGGCTGCCCGGCTGTGCCGCCGATGTCGGCTTGCCCGATATGGATCCGGTCGAGGCGGTGGCGCGGGGCGCGCAGACGATGATCGTGGGCGTGGTGAATGTCGGCGGATTCATGCCGGAGAACTGGCAGGCGTCGATCATTGCCGCGCTCGAGGCCGGCCTCGACGTGGGGGCCGGGCTGCATCAGCGCCTCGGCGATATCCCGGCGATCCGCGCGGCGGCCGACCGGCTGGGCCGGACCATTCACGACGTGAGGCAGCCGACCCGCGGTTTTTCGGTGGGCAATGGGGCCAAACGCAACGGAAAGCGGTTGCTGACCGTCGGCATCGACTGCGTGGTCGGGAAGAAATACACTGCCCTGGCAATCGAGCGCGAGATGCGCGCACGCGGGCATGATGCCGATTTCCGGGCGACTGGCCAGACCGGGCTGATGATCGCCGGGCGGGGCGTGGTGATCGATGCGGTAATCGCCGATTTCATCGCGGGCGCGGCGGAATGGCTCTCGCCCGATGCCGCGGCTGATCATTGGGATATCGTCGAAGGGCAGGGCGCACTTGGCCATCCTGCCTATGCCGGCGTCACGCTGGGCCTGATCCATGGCTCGCAGCCCGACGCGCTGGTGCTGTGCCACGAACCGATCCGCACGCATTTGCTCGGGCTGGATTATGTCATCCCGCCGCTTGCCGACTGCATCGCGATGAACGTTGCGGCCGCACGGCTGACCAATCCCGCCGCGAAGATGGTCGCGGTCAGCATCAACACGTCGCGCATGTCGCCGGATGAAGCGGACGCAGCGCGCACCCGGATCGAGGCGGAAATTGGCCTGCCGTGCTGCGATCCACTGCGGCACGGTGCCGGACCGATCGTCGATGCGCTGGATCTTCCGAAAAGCTGAGCGACGGGTGAGGGGAGCGGTGGGATCAGCCGCTGCCCCAGACCTGATCGGGGCAATGAACCTTGCCGTCGCTGTAAAAGAGCGCGGGTTCACGATCGCCTCTGAGCAAAGTGGGCCCGTCCAGGTCGACATGATCGCAGCGCTGCGCAACCAGCCAGGCGGGCGCATGCGACCAGCTGGTCCCCAGCATATTGCCGATCATCACTTGGAAGCCGAGTGCGCGCGCCGCGCGTTCCATCGCCAGCGCGTGAGTCAGGCCGCCGCATTTGTCGAGCTTGATGTTGATGATGTCGAACAGGCCGACCAGCCGCTCAAGGTCGACAATCTCCTGAACGCTTTCGTCGGCCGCAACCGGGATTGGCAAATCGAGCAGCGCCATCTGTGCCTCCTGGCCCAGGGCTAGCGGTTGTTCGAGCAACGCAACGCCGCATTCGACCAGCACGGGCACCAGCTCGGTGCAGCTTGCCACGGTCAGCCCGCGATTGGCGTCGACGCCGAGCCAGACCTCGGGCCGTGCCGCCCGTACGGCGCGCAGCCGCTCCGCATCGCCGCCATCGCCGGAAAATTTGAGCTTGAGCCGCCGCGCCTGGGACAATTCGGTCGCGCGCAGCGCCATGGTCTCCGGCGTATCGACGCCGATGGTGAACACCGTTTCGACCGGCCGGGGCGGCTCGAGTCCGGCCAGGCTCCACACCGGCCGGCCGGCAAGACGCGCTTCCAGCTCCCACATCGCACAGTCCAGCGCGTTGCGCGCGCCGCACGCCGGCAAAAGAATATTGAGCTCTTCACGGTCCATGCCGCGCTCCAATGCGGGCAGGATCGCTTCGATCTGCGGGATCATCGTCGGCGGAAGATCGTTGCGATACCCGACGCCGGCTGCCTCGCCGCGTCCGGTCCGGCCGTCCCGGCTCAACTCAACGACAAGGAAGTCGATCGCCGTGATCTCGAGGCCGGAGATCCGGAAGGGATGAACGGTCTGCCATGGCTCGATCGACAGCTTGACCTGCATCAGTGCATCTCCTCGCTGAACGCGAGAGTGCCGGCGATCGACTGTGCCGGCCAGCGATCGGCCCAGGGCACCGCCTGTTCAAGCTCGAATCCGAGCTGGAGGAGCAGCGTTTCCTCGCCCCGTGAAGCGGCGAACATGCTGCCGATCGGCACCCCGTCACTGCCCAGGTAGAGCGGCAGCGAGATCGCCGGATTGCCGGTGAGATTGTGCAGTTGAGTGTAGGAGACATAGTCGAACATCAGCTGCATCATGTGATCGAACGGGCGCGTCGGCGCGAGGTCGCCGATCTTCAGTGCCGGGCGGCGCAGCACAGGCGAGAGAATGAGATCGAATTGGGTGAAGAAGGCATCGAGCTGTGCCGTCGCGTGCGCGGCGTCCCGGAACAGCGCATCGACATCGCCGGCTTCCACCCCGGCACCCCAGTCCGCCAGCGACAAGGTCCATGGCTCCAGCATCGCTTCGGCCGCCTGCTGGCCGAGCCGATTGACCGTGCTGCCGACCGCGTCACGCGAGAGATAGGCCCAGACCGTCCGAAAAGCGGCGGCAACCGCGGCGCCGTCTACCGGGAGCGGCACGGCCTCGACATGATGACCGAGCGATGCGCACAGATCGGCAGTGCGCGTGATTGCCTGTGCGACCTCTGTTTCGGGATGCGCGCCGTCGAGATTTTCTAGGATCACAGCAATGCGGAGCTTCCGCCCGGGCGGCACGCATGCCGGCGCCGATGTGCCGGCGGCGATTGCGGTGGCCCAGGCCACGTCACGCACCGAGCGCGACAACAAGGTGTCGGCGACCAGCCAGTCCTCGATCACATGCGGCGCGCGGGCGCGCAGATTGGCGCCGCGTCCTGGCTTCAGTCCGACCAGTCCGCAGCAGGAAGCAGGGATGCGGATCGACCCGCCGCCATCCGCCGCGTGTGCCAGCGGCACCATGCCCGAAGCGACGGCGGCGGCCGCGCCGCCGCTCGATCCGCCAGGTGAGCGGTCGAGCGCCCAGGGATTGCGGGTCGCGCCGTAAAGCAGGGGCTCGGTGGTCGGCAGCAGCCCGAATTCCGGAGCATTGGTCTTGCCGACCGCGACCAGTCCGGTCGCGTCGAAAGCCGATGTGAAGGGAAAGATGACCTCGCCCGGAGCGGCATCGCGAAACGATCGCGATCCGCTGCGGTTGGGCAGGCCGGGATAGTCGAGACTTTCCTTGAGCAGCCAGGGCACGCCGGCCATCGGCCCGGTGGCGGTTTCGGCACGCGCCAGGGCCGCTTCATGGTCCCTGACGGTCAGTATGTTGAGCATGCCGTCCAGCTGCTCGATCCGCGTGATCGCGGCACCGGTCAGTTCGCGCGCCGATACCTCGCCGCGCGCCACCAGCGCTGCCTGGTCGTGAGCGTCGAGCCGGCCGATTGCAAAGGCCTGGTCTCGATCAAGTAGCGGCATCATGGTTCTCCGTGTCCGGGCCTGAGGAGCCGCCAGAGACCGATGGTCAGCAGCGGCGTGATGAAAACCGCGAGGAAATAGAGCGCGCTGTAGCGGTATCCCGTGCCGATCAGATCGACGAGGCCGATCGCCGTGGCGGCATAGACGGCGACCAGGATCAATATGATCGCGACCGCTGGGCGCACCAGCGGCGGCAGCGGCCGGTCGCGCTCGAGGGCGGCGCGCGCCAGACGCTCGTTGAAGCCGTGGAGCAGCCCCACCCCGGTCTTGATCAGCGCGCCGAGCACGACCAGTTGAATGGCCACGGTAATCGCCGGTGTGCCGAGCCGATCGAGGACCGTCGAGATCGGCAGCGGCGCATGCAGGATCGCCGGGTAGAAGGCGGACAATGTCAGCAGGAAAGCAAATCCGGGCAGCAGCACCAGCGGCCCCGTGATCGCGCCGGCGACCAGCGCCTCGCGCCGCGTCGCGAAGTTGCGCGCGACGAAGATCAGGACCGGGACCAGCGGCACATTATAGCCGGCATAGCTGAGCGCGTTCCACAAGGTCGCGCCCGGGCGCAGCGGTTCCGACGCGATCGCCGTGCCCATTGCCGGGCCGAAGCGCGCGAGAACGAGGAAGAACAGCGCGCCATAGGTGAGGTAGAAGATGATCGACCAGGCCGATATCACCCGCTCGACCATCCGGTTTCCGAAGAAGACCAGCATCGCCACCGCGAGCATGAACAGGACGCCGCCGATGACCGGCGGCAGGCCGCACAGCCTGTGCAGCAACTCGCTGGACGCCGCCGATACGATCGCCAGCACGAGGGTCAGCGTGGCGAGATAGCCAAGCTCGAACAGCCAGCGCCAGCGCCCGAGCAGGAGACGCATGAAGCTGTTATAGTCGTGCGCCTGGAATCGGCGGGCGAGTTCGAATGCAATCATTGCGCTGACGCTGAACATCAGCGCAGTCAGCGCCATGCCGGCGAGCCCCGAGGCAGGACCCATTGCCAGGAAGAATTCGACGAGTTCGCGTCCCGTGGCATAGCCCCCGCCCACGAGCACCGCTTGGATGACGAGTCCCGGTACGACGAGACGCCGCAGTTGCGCGATCATGCAATCCCTTCCCGTGGAGCTCCCGTCGAGTCGCTTTGCAGGATTGATCCGTGCGCGGCTTTGCAATTAGGCTACGCCAGTTGACGCGGCATGGTCGATCCATGCGCCTTTGCGATGCCGAACTGGCGACATCGGATGATAGTTTTTTCCACCCATTCAATTTTTGTTGGAAAAACTAACATAATTCCTGTCATCGTCTTTCCCGCTCATGATGCGAAGGAGACGGAATGTCGAAAGAAGCTGAGCAGGCCGTTGCGGTGGCACCGCTCCTCAAGCGACTCGAAGCGGAGCTCGATGGCTACACGACGGTGGAACGAGCGATCGCCAGTCACATCCTGTCCAACAGCGCAACCTTGGGATTCGAGACGGCGGAGTCGCTTGCCGAAAAGGTCGGCGTCAGCGCGATCTCGGTTGGGCGTTTCTCCCGCCTGCTTGGCTACAAGCATTTCAAGGCGCTGAAGAACGACCTCAAGGACGGACTGGTCGAGCGCTTGCCCTGGCTCGCCGGGCAGGAACTCGCGCAATTCGTCGAGGCGCCCGGCGAACCTAGCGAACTCGACGGCAGCCTGGAGAGCGAGGTCAATGCGCTGATGGCGGTATACCGCCTGGCCGCGACGCCGGGCTGGGGTGATATCGTGACGTTGCTCGCGCAGTCGCGGGTCGTGCACGTCGCCGGGTTCCAGACCGAGCGCGGCATCGCCACCCTGCTTGCCAACCATCTGCAATTCATGCGCGACGGGGTGCGACTGGTCGATACCGCAGCCGGCAATTATGCCGATGTGTTCGCCAGCGATGTCGGGGATGCCTGCCTCGTCGTGCTCGATATTCGGCGCTATTCGCGCCAGTCCTATCTTATCTCCGAACAGGCCAGCCAGGAGGGCATTCCGCTCATCGTGCTGACCGATACATTCTGCGACTGGGCGCACAAATTCACCCCGCATGTGGTGGCGGTGCCGACCCAGACCGGCATGTTCTGGAGCTCGCCCGTGGCTTTGGTCTGCGCCGTCAACCTCATGGTCAACGGCGTCATCAAGCTGATCGGTGCCGGCGTCGAGCAGCGGCTCGACAAGCTGTCCCGCCTTCATCAGACCTTCACCGGCTATGTCGGTCACCCGCCCCCGGGAAGCGAATGCCCTGACAGTCCGATTGCCGGTCAATGTCCGCTATGTTAGTTTTCCAAATAAACTAACAATTGACAGAAATATATCATTGCTTGTTTATCCGCCCTGCCCGGCGTGAGACCGGGAGCGGGGCGGCCACAGGTCTCTTCCGCATTTTCGGTCACGAAAGACGGGGAGTGGCGCGATGACGACGTTGGGACAAGGCAATGGTTCGGGACGGCAAAGGGGTGCCGTTCGGCTGAAACAGCTGCTTGCGGCGAGTGGAATGGCGGCCCAGATCGCGCTTTGTGCGGGGGTTGCGCGGGCACAGGACAGCGGCACGCCGGCTGCGGCAAGCGAGCAGCCCGCAACCGAGACGCGCGACGATATCGTGGTGAGCGGCTATCGCTATCTGAGCGAAGATACGAGCGGGACCACGGGACTCCCGCTCCCGATCGAGGAAGTACCGCAGGCGATCAGCCTGGTCAGCCAGGATTTCCTCAACGCGGCCGACCTCAAGACCTTGGGAGAGGTCGCGCAATATTCGCCGGGCGCGCTGTTCGCGGGCAATCAGGAAGGGTTCGGCTCGATCGTGAAGCTGCGTGGCTTCGCGGCGGGCTATGCGTTCGACGGGCTGACCATCGGCTCGCTCAATTATGAGCCCGACAACGCCACCGTCGAACGGATGGAGATCGTCAAGGGCCCGGCGTCAGTGGTCTATGGCGCGGCCAGCCCCGGCGGCATCATCAACCTGGTGTCGAAACAGGCCAAGGCCAACACGCCGAATTATGTCGAGCTGCTTGGCGGCTCATGGAAACGCTGGCGGCTGGAAGGGCAGGTTGCGGGCGCGCTCAATGCATCAGGCTCGGTGCGCGCGATCGGCATTGCCGCGCATGAAGAAGCCGGCAGCTTCATGAAGAACGTCAATTCCAGCAAGACCGTACTCTATGGCGGCGTGGACGCCGATATCGCCGACGGCCTTACCGGCTATGTCCATGGCGGCTACGAACATTATCGCCGCACCGCGTTCGACGGAATCCCAACTCTGGCGGACGGGTCTGCCGCACCGGTCGACCGGTCCTTCTTCATCGGCGCGAAAGACTTCGAACTCGTCACCGACGTGAAGCGCGTCAATGCCGGGCTTGACTGGAAAGTGTCGTCGCTCTGGTCGATCAGCCTCAAGGCCAATTATCAGCGCACCGGCACCCATGGTCCGGCGCCGTACGCCTATGATCTCCAGGCCAATGGCGATTTTTCCTTCCAGATCCAGAATGTCCTGAAGGACGACAAGCAGGATTTCAGCATCGGCGCCTCGACCATCTACAAGCTCGACGCGCTCGGCATGTCCGACAGCTTCCTCTCCGGCTCGGCGATCTATCAGAGCACTGACTCGATGGTGCACCAGAGCCTGCCGCTGATCGACGGCAGCGGGACAGGGCACGCCAATATCTTCGACGGCGTGGAGGCGATCGACGCGATCATCAGCTCGGCGGTATTTCCGGGCGATATTTTCCTAGACCGGCGCCGGCGCAAATTCGTCACCTTGTCCGGTCAGGCGGTGCTGAAAGTGGCGGGACCGCTGACACTGCTCGGCGGCCTGTCCTATTCCAAGCCCGACATCTCCACCCGGTCGGACGACGGTCCGTGGCAAGACTTTAGCGGCGACGGCCAGATGAGCTACCGCGCCGCGGCGACAGTTGAGCCGATCGCCGGACTGAACGTCTATCTTTCCTACAGCGAATCCTTCCAGCCGCAGTTGACCATCGACATCAACGACAATGTCCTGCCGCCGCTCAGCGGCAAGCAATATGAACTGGGCGCCAAATATGCCTCGCCCGACCGGCGCATCCTGCTCACCGGTGCGCTGTTCGATCTGCGCCAGGCGAATCAGGGCGTCTATGACCAGCAGGGCCCGGACGGCTTCGACCGTTACCGGGCGCTTGGCGAAGTGCGCTATCGCGGCATGGAATTCGAAGCGATCGGCCGCGTGACCAAGGCGTGGCAGGTCAATGCCGGCCTTGCCATTCTCGACCCGAAGATCAGCAAGGATGGTGACCCGACGATGGTCGGCAAGACCGTCACCTTCCTGCCCAAGACCACTGCCAGCCTCTATACCAGCTATGATTTCGCGGGCGGCGTGTTCGCCGGCGCCGGCGTCCGCTATGTCGGCTCGGTCAAGACGGCGAGTGACAATGCGACCCGCGATCTGCCCGGCTATACGCTGATAGATGGCTCGCTCGGCTATAATCTCGACCGCTGGCGGCTACAGCTCAACGTCAAGAACATCTTCGACAAGCATTATTACATCAACAACTACCAGACCCTGTTCTACGGCAATATCGTCGGTGAGCCGCGCAGCGTGACCCTCTCGCTACGGGCAGTATTCTGATGCGCCGCCTGCGCTTCCGCAAGTTGATGCTCGTCTCGGTCCTGCTTGCCGCGCCGGTGGGCGCGCAATCGGCGCCGATCCACGATCTGGTCTATCTCGGCGTCCGGGCGATCGACCCGGAAACCGGCCTCGACGCGGTCCGCAACATCGCGGTCGATGGCGACAAGATCGTCGCGGTCACCGAGGCGCCGCTCCAGGGACGCCGCATGATCGACGCGCGCGGCTTGATCGCCGCACCGGGCTTTATCGACCTGCATTCCCACGCCACCAATTTCGAGACCGCGACCTATGAAGCGAAGGACGGCGTCACCACCCGGCTCGAGCTCGAGATCGGTGTCTATCCGGTCAAGCCCTGGTATGCGGCGCAGCAGGGTAAAGCGCTGATCAATTATGGTGCCAGTGTCGGGCATAATGCCGCGCGCTATTTCCTGCAGAAAGGCGGCGACGCGGCAGCGCTGAAGGCGGCGCAGAATCCGGACGCGATCTTCAGCGCAGCGGAGATCAACCAGCCAATCCCTGATGACGCCTATGCCAGACTGCCATCGCTGATCGAGGCGGGGCTGCGCGACGGCGCCGTCGGCATCGGCAGCGGCACGCAATATGCGCCGGGCATCACGCACAAGGAAATGCTCGACGTCACCCGCGTCGCCGGGAAGATGCGCACCTGCGTCTTCACCCATGTCCGCTATGGCAGCCTTGTCGAACCGGACAGCACGTTGGAATCGGTCCAGGAAAGCATCGCCAACGCGGCGATCACCACTGCCTGTGTCCATATCGTCCATATCAACAGTATGGCGATGTCGGACGCGCCGCTGATGGTGCAACTGATGCGCGGCGCGCGCGACCGCGGGATCGATGTCTCGACTGAGGCCTATCCCTGGGATGGTTCGGTCGATGCGATCCGCAGCGTGATCTTCGATCCCGGATGGGAGAAACGCTGGGGTGTGAGCGTCGGCGACCTCCAGTCGCGCAGCACCGGCAAGCGCCTGACTCAGGCGGAATTCGACGCGCTGCGCTCCGGCACCGGCGACGATGGCGTGATCATGCACATGAACACAGAGGCGACGCTCACCGCACTATTGCGCGATCCGCTGGTGTTGGTGGCGAGCGATGCCGGCAATATCGAAGGGCCGAACAGCCATCCCCGCTCGGCTGGCACCTTCGCACGGGTGCTCGGCCATTATGTCCGCGAGACGCAGGTGTTGAGCTGGAGCGAGGCGATCCGCAAAATGTCGCTGATGCCGGCGCAGCGGCTGGAAGCGTTCGTGCCGTCGATGCGGCGCAAGGGTCGGCTGCAGGCCGGTGCCGATGCGGATATCGTGGTGTTCGACCCGAAGACGGTCGGTGCCAAAGCGACCTATGGTGATGCCAAGCGCTACTCGGACGGCTTCCAATACGTCATGGTCAACGGTGCACTGGTGGTCGATCGCGGTGCGCTTGTCCCTGATGTGCGACCAGGTCGCCCGGTCTATTCGATGTTCGGAAGATGACCATGGTCCGTCAAACACCCGCCTCGACCGCACCGGTTTTTCCCGGGGCGACGCCGATCGATTTGCCGCGCCCCTATCTCCTGTTCCTGGGCGATGCCGACGATACGACGTTCCTCAAGACCGGACTGGGCCTGCGCGACTGGGCGCCGGGGCTGTGCGTCGCGGAGTATCGGTGCGACGGCGCCCGCGCCTCGCTGGGGCTACCGTCGATGACTCCGGTGGAGGCCTATGCGGCCGGGGCCCGCGCGCTGGTGCTGGCCGCGGCGTCGATTGGCGGCGCCATCCGCCCGGGATGGATTCCCCACCTGGTCGCGGCGCTGGAAGCGGGGCTGGATATCGTCAGCGGTGCGCATGATCGGCTTGCCGACGAGCCGCGTCTGCGGAAGACGGCTGAGGCGTTCGGCCGCCGCCTCATCGATATCCGCACACCGCCGCCTGGCCTGCCGATCGCGACTGGCCAGCGGCGGACCGGAAAGCGGCTTCTCACCGTCGGCACCGACTGCGCCCTGGGCAAGAAATACACCGCGCTGGCGCTCGCCGCCGCCTTCCGTGCTCGCGGCCTGGCAGCGGACTTCCGCGCGACCGGGCAGACCGGGATCATGATCGCGGGATCGGGCATTCCGATCGATGCGGTGATCGGCGACTTCACCGCCGGCGCGGCGGAGATACTGAGCCCGGATGCCGACCCGGATCACTGGGACGTGATCGAAGGACAGGGCTCGATCTTCCATCCCTCCTATGCCGGCGTTTCGCTGGGGCTGTTGCACGGTTCCCAGCCTGACATGCTCGTGCTTTGCCATGCCCATGGACGCGAGCGCATCGTCGGCCTGCCCGATTATCCCGTACCCTCAATCGGCGAGGCAGTTGCGTTGACGCTGCAACTCGCGCGGCTCACCAATGCGGCGGTGCGCTGTGCCGGGGTATCGCTCAATACAGCCGGACTCTCGCCCGCCGAAGCGGCGATGCTGACCGAACGCTGTGCCGATCAATGGGGTATGCCGGTCGCCGATCCGATGCGGCCTGGCCCGGCATTTGAAGGATTGGTGGACGCATGTCTCGGATGATGCGGTTGATTGCAGTGCTCTCGCTCTCGCTGGGGCTCGGCTTTGCCGTACCGGCTGGTGCCGAAACGCCGAAGGCCGCTGCATCACTGGACGCGGCGCTGGACGATGTCCGTACGATGGTCGAAACGGCGCCGGGCGATCTGGGTCTGGTCGTCGCGGTCACCGATCGCGACCGGCTGCTGTTGGTGGCGACGCATGGCTATGCCGATATCGGACGGCGGTTGCCAGTGACGGCGGAGACGCGCTTCGCGATCGGCTCGATCTCCAAATCCTTCACCGCCATCACCCTGATGCAGCTCGCCGATGAAGGGCGCTTCGACCCAAATGTGCCGATCGCCCGTTATCTGCCCGACTTTCACCCCAAGACGCGGTTCTCCGCGATCAGCGGCCATGCGCTGATGACGCACACCGCGGGCCTGCCCAATTATTTGTCCGATGTCGCGTCGATGCGCTTCCTCATCACAGCGCTGAACGGGTTCGAACCGCGCTACGCGCCAGGTGCGCATTTCTGGTATTCCAATTCCGGCTATCAGCTGCTCGGCTATGCAGCGGAGCGGATCGAGCATCTGCCTTTCCCGCTGATCCTGCAGCAGCGCGTGCTCGACCGGCTCGGCATGACCGCGACCGCGCCGCAGATCGACGATCGACTGCGCGGCCAGATCGCGACGAGCTATGAACGCCGGACCGACGGCAGCTATGCCGAAGCGCCCTGGTTCGACTATCTCGCCTCGGACGGCGCGATCGTTTCGACCGCTGCCGACATGAGCGCCTATGCCCGCATGCTGCTCGGTCGCGGGGCCACGCCCGCCGGCCGGTTGATTTCCGCGCGAGCCTTTGATCGGTTTTCGACTCCGGCGCTCGATAATTATGCCTATGGGATCGAGGTCTCGGATCATGGGCAGGTGCTTGAGCATGGCGGGTCGATCGCCGGCTTCCAGGCCCATCTCGAAGCGCATCTGCCTGACGGCTTTGCGGTCGTCTTGCTCAGCAACGGTCCACTCGACGAGGCGCTGAGCGAGCGGATCGTTGCTCGGCTGGTGCGGGGCGTGCGGGGCGACCAGAAGCAGGCGGAGCCAAGGAATATCGCGCCAAAGCCGCGTGCCGATGCCGCAAGTTTCGCCGGACGGTTCGTCGATCTGAAGGAAGAGGCGCTGGTGTTTGCTGCGGATTCCGCTGGCGGGCTGACGCTCGAACAAAAGGGTGCGGCCGTGCCGCTGACCCGGCTGGGTGAGAATGTCTGGGGTCTGTATCTGACTCCGACGGGGCCACGTGCGTTCACTTTCTTCCGCGATGGATCGGGTGCGGTGACCGATGTGGTGGAAGGCGCCTCGGGCTATGCGAAGCAAGGCAGTGGCCGCGCGCTTGTCGCGGCGCCCGCTGCCTACCGCCGGCTGGTCGGCCGCTACAAGGCGCATGGTGAGGAGGGGCAGGGGGTGCGTGTTCTGGTGCGCAATGGCCGCCTGATGACGGCCTATATTGGCTCGGACGGCGATCCCGCGCTGCTGGACGAGGCCGGGGCGGGCCGATTCCGCTTCGCCGAGCCGACTTTTGCGCCGGAATGGTTCGGCTTCGACACCGTCATCGACGGCCAGGCGCAACGGCTGATGACGACCGGCATGGCGCTGTACCGGATCGATTTGCCGTGAAGAGCGCGATCGCGGCGGTGCGGTTGCGGTGGGTGATCGAACCGATCCGCCGCCTGACCTTACTCGCTGCCGCGATCGGCTTGACCTCGCCCATCGTAACGCTGGCGCAGGAAAGAGTTCCGGCGGTGCAGCCCGAGGTTTCGGCGGCCGCCTTTGTCGCATGGGCGCGGGGCCACGCCATTCCGCTCCCGGCCTGCACGTCGCCATCGGGCATGACCGGTATGGAGGGAATCCGGGTTGTGGTGGGAAACGCCCGGGTGGTCGCGCTGGGCGAGCCCGCGCACGGCGCGCACGAACCGCTCGCCTTCCGCAACTGCCTTTTTCGCTATCTGGTCGAGCAGGGCGGATTCACCGCGATCGCGGTCGAATCCGGCCTCAGCGAATCGCGCCTCTTATATGATTATGCGGCGGGAGGGCCGGGTGATGCCCGGCAGCTCGCCCGCAACGGCTTCACCTGGGGCTTCGGACGATTCTCCGAAAATGTCGAACTGCTTGAATGGGTACGCCGCTACAATGCCGATCCCGGGCACAGGCGGAAGGTCGGTTTTTACGGCATCGATCTGAGCGGCGGCGAGGCCAGTGGCCTTTGGCTCAATGCCCGGATCACGCTTCAGGACAGCCTTGGCTATCTGTCCCGCACGGAGCCGCGGCTGTCGCGGCGTGCGCGGATAGCGGTCGCGCCGTTCCTCGATCGTTTCACTCAGGCCGGCTATGCCGCTCTGACACCGGGTGAGCGCGTCCGTCTGCGCGCTGCGATTGACGGCTTGGTCGATGTCTTCGATCGAAACCGTTCGGGACTGATCGCTGCCTCCACGCAAACCGATTATGACTGGGCTCGTCGCAATGCGGTCGTTGCGCGCCAGTTGGAGGCGCTGTTCCACGTCTCTCCTCCCGGGCCGCCGGGGGAGGATCTGTCGCCCGAAGACTATAAGGCCGATGCCGCGCGGGATTCGGCGATGGCGGAGAATGTTCGCTGGGTGATCGAACGTGAGGGGCCCGCGGGGCGGGTTCTGCTGTTCGCGCACAATGGGCACATCATGAACGCCCCGACCCGTGGTGGCATCTGGGCCGTATACGCACAGGCGCCCGTGATGATGGGGCAGCATCTGCGGCAAGCCCTGGGCAACGACCTGTTGATCATGCCGATCAGTGCCGGATCGAACGGCCCGGGCCTTCCGCCTGCCACACAGGGTTCCGCAAGCCTCGATACGCGACTTGCCGCGACCGGGCTTGAGCATTTCCTGTTGGATATCCGTCCGGCAAGGGATGAAGCACCGGTCGGCGCATGGCTGGCGCAAACGCAGTCGATACGGGCCAATTTCAGCACCGAAAATGCGATATCGCCGGCGACGGCGCTGGATGCCGTGATCTTCCTGGATCGCCTGACGCCGGCGGTGAAGTTCCCGACAGAGCCTTGATGCCATCACCCCGGCACGCGCCCAGCGAGTCATGCTCGCCAGGATGAAAACGGGTCGCGGGGCATGGCGGAACCTCACGGCCGGCGCATCATATCCCATACCGCCTGGCACGCCGCTGCGCGGTGGCTGGCAATGGAATGATGGTGATACAGCTTCTGTTTTGTGCGCAGATCGCCGCGGGCGCGATGCTGCTGGGCCAGGCCGCAGTCGCGCCGCCTGCCGCGCCGCCCGCCGCACCGCTCGTATCGTCGCAGTGGCTCGATCGCCAGGCCAGTGCCTTGCGCGACCGGGGACAAGCGCAGGGCTGGTCGGCATCGCCTTCGGGGTTGCGCTGGCGGCGCATCAAGGGCGATGGTTCCGGCGCGCATCCCGCAGCGGCAGACAGTGTTGTGTTGCACTATGCGGGCAGGCTGGTGGACGGCACCGAATTCGACAGTTCGATTGCACGCGGCGAGCCGGTGACCCTGCCACTTTCCAAGGTCATCATGGGGTGGCGCGAAGGGGTTCCGCTGATGGCGGTCGGCGATACTTTCGAATTCGCCGTGCCGTCCGGCTTGGCTTATGGCGTCAAGGGCATCGGTCCCATCCCCGGCAATGCGACATTGCTCTTCACGATCGAACTGATCGCCATCGCTCCCGCCAGGCCATCGTGATGATCGGAGCTGATGTCCGGCAGCCGATCGCGATCATCCGCGATCGGCTGTCGGCATAAGGACGGCTTGGAACGGTCGTCGGGACATTGGCCCGAAAATCGGCGTCAGCCGATCCGCATCGACAGTTCGACATCTTCCCCGAACGGAATGGACATGTATCCGCTCGCGGGCGAGCGCACGAGCGCCAGATAGTCGGGGCTGTAATCGGCATTGTCGGCGACGATCAGGGCTCCTGCCCTGAGACGGCTTTCCACCAGATCCAATATCTCGGGATAGAGCGCCTTGGCGCCATCGAGCAGCAGGAGGTCGATCGTCTCGGGCAAGTCGGTGCTCAGCGTCTGCAGCGCGTCTCCCGCCCGGATCTCGACCAGGTCGATCAGGCCGCCCGCGGTCAGATTGTCACGCGCCCGCGCCACCTTGGACGGCTCGAACTCGCTGGTGATCAGCCGTCCGCCGCCATTGTCGCGCAGCGCGGCAGCGAGATGCAGGGTCGATATGCCGAACGACGTCCCGAATTCGACGATCGTCCGTGCACCGGTGCTGCGCGCGAGCATGTAGAGCAATGCGCCCGTCTCGCGTGACACGGGAAGTGCTACATCCTTCAGGCGGCCGTACAGTTCGAGATACTCGGTCTTGCTGCGCATCAACCGCGTCCGTTCCTCGGCGGACATGTTGGCAAAGGCGGGGTCCGCCGTCGGGGAGGTCGCGTCGGCTTCGTTGAACAGGCGCTCCAGCAGCGGCGCAAGCGGGGCGGTGGTGAGGATAGTCATGCAGGTCTCCGGGGTCGGATGAGCGCGTCATTGCGTCGACTCAGAAATACGACTAATTCGTCAGTTTCTCTATTCGCATTGCCGGTGCCGACCATGACCGATCGCCGAAACGCACAGATTTCCTCGCGAAAACAGCCCAGGCAAGCCCGCGCGGTGGAGCTTGTCGCGGCGGTTCTGGATGCTGCTGTTCAGGTTTTGGCGAAGGAAGGCGCGCAGCGTTTCACCATGGCGCGCGTGGCCGAGCGCGCCGGCGTCAGCGTCGGATCGCTCTACCAATATTTTCCGAACAAGGCGGCGATCCTGTTCCGGCTCCAGAGCGACGAATGGCGTCAGACCACCGATCTGCTGCGCACCATTCTCGAGGATACCGGCCGGCCGCCGCTCGAACGGCTGCGCACGTTGGTTCACGCCTTTGTCCAGTCGGAATGCGACGAGGCAACGGTACGGGGCGCGCTCGATGATGCCGCACCGCTCTACCGCGACGCGCCCGAGGCGCGGGCGGCAAAGGAGTCGGGCATGGACACGGTCCAGCGCTTCATGCGCGAGGCACTGCCTGGGACGTCAAAAGCGGCACAAGACCTGGCCGGCGATCTGATCACGACGACGCTGAGCCAGGTGGGCAAGCAGTTTTCCGAAGCCCCGCGAAGCCCTGCCGAGGTTCATGCCTATGCCGAGGCCATGGCTGATATGTTCTGTGCCTATCTGAAAGACCTCGGGTGTCGCTGATCATTCTGATTCTGATTGCACTTTACGCCACATGATGGTGAACGCCCCTATCGCTATCAGGCCCGCCTTTATTGCCATTGATTGGGGCACGACCAATCGCCGCGCTTACGCGATCGCCGCAGATGGCGCGGTGATGGATATGATGCGCGACGACAAGGGCGTGCTGGCCGTGCCGCGTGAGGCATTCGCCGGCGAGGTTGCCGCGATCCGTGCACGGCTCGGCGATGTACCGATATTGTGCGCGGGCATGGTTGGGTCGACGCGAGGCTGGGTTGAGGTACCCTATCGCATGTGCCCCGCCGGCCTCGATGCGCTGGTAGAAGGACTGGTCTGGGTCGAACCGGGCCGCACCGCGATCGTTCCGGGACTCAGCTTCACCGCCGGCGACAGCAGTGATGTGATGCGCGGCGAGGAGGTGCAGTTGCTCGGTGCGGTCGCCGCCGGTCTGGCACCCGCCGACGCCGTGCTGTGTCAGCCGGGTACGCATTGCAAATGGGCAAAAGTGCGCGGCGGCGTCGTCGCCGATTTCCGCACCGCAATGACCGGTGAGATGTTTGCGCTGCTCAAGGCGCACAGCCTGCTTGGCGACTTCCTCACCGGCACGGTTATCGATGGCCCGGCATTTCGCGACGGGCTTGCGCTGGCGCAGGATGATCGCCTGCTCTCCAGCCTGTTCGGGGAGCGCGCAGGCGTCGTGCTCGGCCGCCGCGATGCGAGCGAGACGGCGGCGCGCGTGAGCGGCCTGCTGATCGGCGCCGACGTGCGCGAGCAGGACTTGGTCGCCGGGGAAGAGGTTCACATCCTCGCCGATGCGGCGCTGGGCATTCTCTATGCAGCGGCGGTCACCGCGGCGGGCGGCACTCCGGTGCTGATCGATAGCCATATTGCCTTCTCCGCCGGCATCACCGCAATCTGGAAGGCAATCGATGGACGCTAGACCGACCCTGATTTCCGCACTTGAGCGCTGCCCATTCGTTGCAATCCTGCGCGGCGTGACGCCGAACGAGGTCGAGGCAATCACCGAGACGCTGATCGCCGCCGGCATCGGCATGATCGAGGTGCCGCTCAACTCGCCCGATCCGTTCGACAGTATCGGCCGGATCGTGCGTCGCTTCGGCGGCGATGCCCTGATCGGTGCGGGCACTGTGCTGAGCGAGGCCGACGTGGCGCGCGTTGCCGATACCGGTGCGCAACTGGTCATTTCGCCCAACGTCAATATCGATGTGATCGCAGCCACGACGAACAGAGGGTTGATCTCGCTGCCGGGCTATTTCACCCCCAGCGAGGCCTTCGCCGCGATCGATGCCGGTGCGACTGGCCTGAAACTGTTTCCGGCCGAGGCCGCTTCGCCGCGCATCCTGGGCGCGCAGCGCGCTGTGATTCCTCGCACCGTTCCCATCCTGGCGGTCGGGGGCGTGTCGCCGGAAACCCTCGTCGACTGGCGCGGCGCATGCGATGGCTTCGGCTTGGGCTCGGCACTGTACAAGGCCGGCATGAGCGCGGACGAGGTCGGTGCGCGCGCTGCGGCCTTCACGGATGCGCTGCGGCGCTCACCGCAACGGTAACACCAAGCAGCCCTGGCGGCCGGCCTTGCCACGCACACCGTGCGGCCGGCCGGCATGGTCAGGTCAGGGGTGCGCGGATTCCGGTCAGGGTGGGCAATTTCAGTTCACCTGAGTTCATGTTCACGCCGCGATCGATGACCACCGTGTCACCCTGGAACCGGCACAGCACGGTGTCCCGGAACACGGTTTCGATGAACTGCCAGGTCATTTCCAATGTCCGGTCATCGACCCAGCGCGCGCGCGCCAGGACGCGCATCCGTTCGGGCTCATATTCATGGTGCAGCCGTGCACCGGTCATCGTTGTTTCCTGCTCCAGCCAGTCGCCCAGACCGGCGGTGATCGAATGCGTGCCGCGATCGTCGGTCAACTGATAGCGCACTCGGTCGGTGCCGATATCGAACCTGACTTTTTGGGACGCCTGATCATTAGCCGCGAGCGTGAAATCCCGTCCCGTGATTTGCGTCGTGACGGGTGAGGGTGACGTTGCCAGCGGTGGCAGCAATTGCAACGCCTGAGTCCGCTTGCGCAGCGCGGCAGCGGCGCCGGGCATGGCTGGCTTGCGGTCGACAAAGGCGGCGGGGAAATGCTTCCAGATAAAGGGCTTGAGCATCCGGCTCTTGTTGATTGCCGAAAAGATCGCGAGCACCGCGTCATATTGCGGGAAGACGATCGACATCTGGGTAAACTTGCCGAGCCCGAAATAAGACTGGTCCGGGCCGATCCACCATTGATAGCCGTACGGCCCTTCCTCATCGTCGGAATGGTGGCGAGAAGCTGCCTCGACCCAGGCAGCGGAGAGCAGTTGCCGCCCGTTCCACCGCCCCTTTTGCGCGTAGAGCATGCCCAGTTTCAGTGAATCCGCCGTTGTCCAGCTGAGGCCATTGCCACCCGGGCTGACGCCTTCGGGGCTGACGTCCCATTGGAAATCGGTGATGCCCATCGGATCGAGCAGTTTGGGCCGGATATAATCAGCCAGCTTCATGCCCGTTGTCTTGGTCACGATCGCCGACAGCATATAGCTCGCGGCACTGGTATAGACCGTCTTGGTCCCGGGCTTGTACACCACCGGGATCTTCATGAACTCGGCGATCCAGCTGGTTTTGATCGGCCGCCATTCCGACCCCGATGTCTCATGATCATGACCGGTCTGCATGGTGAGCAGATTCTCGACCGTCATGGTGCGCAGATTCTCGCTTGCGTCGGCGGGGACATGTTCGGGGAAGAACGAGACGACCTTGTCGTCGAGCGCGAAACGTTTCTCGTCGAGCGCCAGCGCGACGCCGCACACCATCGCGCTCTTGGTCAGCGAATGCGTCATGTGCACGCGCTGCGGCGCATAGGGCCACCACCAGCCCTCGGCGACGACCGATCCGCCCCGCGCGAGCATGAAGCTGTGCATTTCCAGACCGGCTCCGGCGACATCATCGAGAAACGCACCGATCACAGCCGACGAGACACCTTTCGCCTCGGGTGTGCTGCGCGGCAGCCCGTCGGTCACCGGACCGGGCTTGGCAACCGGGCCGATCAGCGGGCCTGATGTACGCGCGGACGCCGCGCCGCCCAGCATGCCGGACAGCGGCAGCGCGGCGCCGCCGCCAAGCGCAAGCGCACCGAAACGACGCCGTGACAGCGGATCGAAGATGGTCATGGGCGGATCCTCAAGGGCGGGGGTAGCGAGCGCGGCGGCCCATTCGGCGGCGAAATGCCGGCGCTTGATCTGGTCGAGATTGGCGATCAGCGCTGGCCCGACGCGGATCGCCCGCGCGATCGCCGCCGGTGCGCGCGCACCGGCATGCGAGGGCACATCGGCGCGCGCTGGCGTGATGTAGCGACGCGACAACAGGAACTGCCCGCGCCGGGACAGCAGGAAATCGAGGAACAGCTTGGCGGCGTTGGGATGACGCGCCTCGCGCGCGATCAATGCGACGCGCGAGGTGACCAGGGTATAGTCGCTCGGCATCACTACCCCGATCGCCGGGTTATGTGCCCGGCGTTCGAGTGCATAGGACCCGATCACATTATAGCCGATCAGCTGGCGTCCCGACGCGATCCCATCGAGCATGGCCGCCGAAGAATCGAACAGGCGCACGCGCGTTTCGCCAAAGGCCTTCATGAGGGCGCTGGTGTCGCGGTTCAGCTGTAAATCCTGGCTCATATAGAGATAGCCGACGCTCGACCGGACCGGGTCATAGGTCGCCACCCGGCCAAGATAGAAAGCCCGCTTCGCCCGCAACAGGCGGATCAGATCGGCATGGGTGCGCGGTACATCGGCCTGCGGCACAAGCTTGCGGTTATAGACGATCGTGATCGGCTCGGCCGTCACACCATAGGCTTGATTCTTCCAGATCGCCCAGGGCGGCAAATAGGGTTTTTCCGGCGAGGCATAAGCCTGGGCATAGCCGTCATTGACCAGCTTGGTCTGGAGATCCATCGCCGCGCTCCACAGCAGGTCGGCGCTGGGCCGGCCGGCGCGTACTTCCTCGACAAAGGTCCGGTACAGACCAGCCGAGGAAAGCTCGCGATACTCGAGCCGGATCGCGGGGTAGGCCTTGCGGAACTCGGCGAGCAGGTCTGCCACATCGGAACCATTGATCGTCGAATAGACCAGCAGCGCGCGTTCCGACGCGGCATTGGCGGCGATGTCGCGATAGGATCTGGGATAGCCGCGCGGGATCGGCGTCGCCGCGGCAAGCAAGGTCCAGCCGAGCAGCGCCAGCATCGCCCGTCCTGCCAATCGTTGCCAACGGTTCGAACTCACCCTTGCACCCTCGCTCCGTTTTCTATTTGCTTGGTGGTACAGGAACACGGCCAACCTTTCATCCGGCTGTCACACGGAATTCCATCTTGGCGAGAGTTCTGCTTATCGAGGACGACGCGGCGCTATCGCGCGGCCTGACCGCGACATTGACGGCGGAGGGTTATTCGGTCGATCCGGCATTCGATGGCGCATCGGGGCTGATGATGGCTGCCGACGAACCCTATGCCGTGATCACGCTCGATGTCGGCCTGCCCGACATGTCCGGCTTCGACGTACTGAAGATCCTGCGCGCGCGGCATTGCAAGGCGCCCGTGCTGATGCTCACCGCACGCGATGCGATCGAGGACCGGGTCCGCGGGCTCGATCTTGGCGCCGACGATTATCTGCTCAAGCCGTTCGAGCCCAAGGAACTCGCCGCACGGCTGCGCGCTCTGCTGCGCCGGCCGCAGGTCGATCCGTCGCCGGTGATCCGCGTCGGCCGACTCGAATTCGACCGCTCGCACCATACCGCGGCGATCGACGGCCGCGATCTCGAACTGCGCCGCCGCGAATGGGTGTTGCTCGAACGGCTGATCGCGCGCGTCGGCCAGGTCGTGTCGAAGGACCGGCTGGCGGCGGAAGTGTTCGGCTATGACGAGGCGGTCGCGCCCAATGCGATCGAGGTCTATATCGCGCGGCTGCGCAAGAAGCTCGAACCGCACGGGCCGACGATCCGCACCTTGCGCGGGCTCGGTTACCTGATGGAAGAAGACTAGATTTGGCGCTGGTCCGGGCGACTTCGCTGACGCGGCGGATGCTGCTCGGGCTCGGCCTGCCGATGGCCGCGCTCGCGCTGCTGCTGGGTCTCGGTGGCGCGCTGACGATCAACAATATCGTCGAAGGCGTGAACGACCGCATCCTCGGCGCGTCGGCGCGCGCGATCGCCGAAACGCTTGCACTGGAGGATGACCAGGTCACGCTCGACATCCCGCCCTCCGCGCTCGGCATGCTGGAGAACGACGCGCGCGATAATGTCTATTACAGCGTCCGGGCGGGCAAGGAGCTGATCACCGGCTATCCCGATCTGCCGCATGTGAAGCGACCGCCGGTCGATGACGGGGCGATCGTCTATGAATATGCCCGCTTCCGCGAATTCCCGATCCGCATCGCGGCGATGGCGCGCCAGGTGCCGCGCGTCCGCTCGCTGGTGATCGTCGAAGTGGCCGAGACACTCGATGCACGCCGCGCACTGCGCGACCGCATGCTCGGTGCGCTCGCTATTCTCGAACTGCTGCTGCTGGGCCTGCTCGTGCTGCTGCTGCCGATCGCGGTGCATTGGGGACTGCGCCCGCTCGAGACGATCCGCCGCCATATGGAGGGGCGGCGCAAGGCGGATTTCGATCCGCTGCCGCTCGATCATGTGCCCAACGAGCTGCGCAGCCTGATCGCGGCGGTCAACAGCCTGCTCGCGCGGCTCGACAATGCGGTGCAGGGCATCCGACGCTTCACCGCCGATGCGTCGCATCAGATGCGCACGCCGCTGACCATCCTGCGCACGCATATCGACTTGCTCAAATCGACCGTCGAATTGCCGCCCGGACCGGCGCGCCAGTCCGCTGTGGACATCGATGCCGCCACGACCCGGCTGCAACGCCTGCTGACTCAGCTGCTCGCCTTGGCGCGCGCGGAGGGGTCGCGCGAAGCGGCGATGAGCAATGCCCGGCCGACCGATATTGTCGCCGTCGTTCGCGGCGTTGCCGAGGAACAGGCGCCGCGCGCGCTGAAATCCGCGATCGACCTGCAATTCGATGCGGCGGTGCCGGCGCTGCGGGTCGTGACCATCGGCGATCTCGCCGGCGAACTGATCGGCAATCTGGTCGACAATGCGATCCGCTACACCCCTGCCGAGGGGGTGGTGCTGGTCTCGGTTGCGCTGGATGGTGACGCTGCGCTGATCGTGGTGGAGGATAACGGCCCCGGTATCCCGCCCGAAGATCGGCCGCTGGTCTTCACCCGCTTCCGCCGGCTCGACCGTGACCAGGCACATCCGGGGAGCGGCTTGGGACTCGCGATCGTCCAGGCGCTGGCGGAGAGCATCGGCGCGACCGTGCTTCTGGCCGATCGTGCCGCCGGACCGGGCTTGCGCGTCGAAGTCCGCGTGCCGATCGCGCCTGCCGCCAGCTGATTGCGACCAAAAATGTCATGCTTTGCAGTCAATTGAAACGTGACAGCACCGTGACAGGATAGCCGCATACCCTTCCCCATCGACGCCCGCCAAGGGCGCGGCCCGTCGTTCGCGACGGCATGGGAGAAAAGGGTTGGCGATGGCGCGACGTTTCGATCACCGGATGACACGAGTCGCGCTGGCCATGGCGGCCGTGCTGGGCGCGGTGCCGGCCGCTGCCGCGACGCCGGCCGATCCCGGCCAGGCCCGCTTCCGTGCCTTGTACCAGGAGCTGATCGAGACCGACACGTCGCTGTCGAACGGCAGCTGCACACTGGCTGCCGAACGCATGCGCGCCCGGCTGGTCGCGGCGGGATATGCACCCGACGCGTTCCGCGTGGTCATTCCCGATGCTTTCCCGAAACAGGGCAATCTCGTCGGTCGCATCATCGGCACCGATGCCAAAGCGCCCGCGATCCTGCTGGTCGCGCATATCGATGTGGTCGAGGCGAAGCGCTCCGACTGGCAGCGCGACCCGTTCAAGCTGGTCGAGGAGAATGGCTATTTTTACGCCCGCGGCGCGATCGACGACAAGGCGATGGCTGCGTCGTTCGTCGATGCACTGATCCGTTACCGCGATGAGAATTTTCGCCCGCGCCGCACGATCAAGCTCGCGCTGACCTGTGGTGAGGAAACCGACTCGCACTTCGACGGCGTCGAGTATCTGCTCAGGACCGATCCCGACGCGCTCAAGGCGGGCTTCGCGCTCAACGAGGGCGGCAAAGGCCTGCTCGACGAAACCGGCAAGCCGATGTCGTTCGGGGTCCAGACCGGCGAGAAAGTCTATCAGGATTTCACCCTGACCGCCGTCGCGCCAGGCGGGCACAGCGCGCGGCCGACCGACGACAATGCGATCGTGCGGCTCGCCGCCGCCTTGGTGCGGATCGGGGCGTATAAATTCCCGGTCCATGTCGTCGATGGCAGCAAGGGCTTCTTTGCCCGGTCCGCGCCGTCCTATCAGGGGCAGGTCCGCACCGACATGGCTGCGGTGGGCGTCGGCACTGCCGATGCGGCAACCTATGCGCGCATCGCCGCCGGCTCGCCCTATTGGAACGCGTTCCTGCGCACGACCTGCATCTCGACCCTGATTCAGGGTGGCCATGCCGAAAACGCGCAGCCGCAACATGCTCAGGCGAACGTCAATTGCCGCATCATGCCGGGCGAGGATATCGCCGCGATCGAGCGGCAACTGGTCGAGCAGGTCGCCGATCCCAAGGTCGCATTGAAGCCGACCGCAGCGCCCGGACCGCAAAGCCCCGCCCCGCCACTGACCCGCGCGCTGATGGGGCCGATCGAGAAGATCGCCGCAGAGATCTGGCCCGGCGTGCCGGTCATCCCGACCCTCAGCACCGGCGCGACCGATGGCCGTTTCCTCAATGCATCGGGCATTCCGACTTACGGCGTGTCGGGCGTGTTCGTCGATCCCGACGGCAATGGTGTGCACGGCCTGAACGAGCGTGTGCGCGTCAAGTCGCTCTATGATGCGCGCGAATTCCTCTACCGGCTGGTCAAGGCCTATGGGAGCGCGCGGTGAAGCGATTGCGCCCCTTCCTCCTGAAACTGCATCGCTGGACTGGCCTGACGGTCGGCATCCTGTTGCTGATTCAGGGGCTGACCGGGGCGACGATGGTCTTTCGCGACGAGATCGACCGCGTCATCCATCCCGCGATCGTCGTCGCGCCGACCGCATCGCGCGTGCCGGTTCAACAGATGCTCGACATGGTCCAAACGGCGCATCCGGACGCGACCGTCAATCGTATCGAAATCTCGCGCTGGGCCGATGGCGCCGCGCTGTTCAAGCTGACCGATCCGCACACCAAAGCGCTGCGGCTCATCGCGGTCGATCCATTCCGCAATCATATCCTGCGCGACGGTACGCGTACCGCCTGGCCGACGGAATGGCTGTTCGCCGTCCATCACACCTTGCTCGCGGGCGACACGGGCGAGATCATCATCGGCATTGAAGGGCTTGCGCTGCTTTTTATGGCGATCACCGGTCCAATCGTCTGGTGGCCCGGCCTTGCGCGATTCCGGAACGGCTTTCGAATCCTGTGGCGCGGCAATAGCGACCGGCGCTGGCGCACGCTGCACCGCGCCTGGGGCGGGGCGGCCGCCTTGTTGCTCATCGTCTCCGCCACCACCGGCGCGATGATGGTGTGGAAGGATGAAGTTCGCGGCGTGCTTGGCCTGTTCGGCACCGTCACGCAGCGTCCCGCGCCAAAGGTCGCCGCGGTGGCGGGCGCAACGCCGTTGCCGGTCGATCGCCTGGTCGCCCGCGCCCGCGCCGAATATGGCGCGACTCCGCTGCGCCAGATCCGCTTTTCGAGCGGCGGCAATGTCGTCGCCATCTATCTCGACAGCGACCTGACAGTGCGGCCCGATGGCGCAAAACAGGTCTATTACAATGCCTATAGCGGCGCCGATCTCGGCCATTACGTCGCTGGCGCATTGCCCGCGGGCAGCGAGATCGTCGACTGGCTCTACACTGTCCATACCGGCCTGTTCGGCGGCATCGCGACGCGGCTCCTGTTCCTGCTCTCCGGGCTGTCGCTCGCCGGCCTGTCGGGGACGGGATTGTGGCTGTGGTTTTCGCGCCGCGCCCGCAGTCGCAAGCGCGCACCGGCGGCGCTGAGCACGGCGGAGGCGGCGTGATGCGCTTCGTCCGCCCCGCCGAAACCCGCGACCTGGACGGCGTCGTTGCGCTTGCCGAAAGCCTGGGCTCGGGCATGACCACGCTGCCGGCCGACCGTGCTGTGCTCGGCGAAAAGATCGAGCGCTCTGTGGCAAGCTTTCGCGGTCAGCTCGACCGTGCCCAGACGCAATATCTGCTCGTCCTCGATGCCGGGGACGGTACGGTCCAGGGCACCTCGGCGCTCTACCCGCATGTCGGCTCGCCTTACGGCTTCTTCTCCTACAAACGCCTTCGACTGGTGCAGCGCAGCCAGGCGGTCGATGTCAGCTGCGATGTCGAGATGCTTGCGCTGGCCAATGACTATACCGGCACGACCGAGGTCGGCACGCTGGCGATCCATCCGTCATTGAAGGGCACGGGCGCGGGCCGCTTGCTGGCGCGGGCGCGTTATATGCTGGTCGCGATCCGGCCCGACCTGTTCGCCCCGCTGCTGATGGGCGAGATGCGCGGCTGGCAGGACGATCGCGGCGAGAACCCGTTCTGGAACGCGGTCGGTGCGCGCTTCTTCAGCATGGATTTCGCCACCGCCGACCTGCTCAGTGCAACGCGCGGTGCGGATTTCATCGCCGAACTCCTGCCCAAGCACCCGCTCTATATCGAGCTGCTGCCGCCCGATGCGCGCGAAGTGATCGGCAAGCCGCACCGCAATTCGATGCCGGCGCGCTCGATGTTGCGTAGCGAAGGATTCCGCTACGAAGGCTATGTCGATGTGTTCGACGCCGGGCCACAAATGCATTGCGACCGCGACCAGATCGCGACCGTCGCCCAGTCGCGCCAGGCCCGGCCGGCCACGCTCTCACCCAATGCCGCGCCCGCCGCGACGCCGCATCTGATCTGCTCGGAAGATCTGCTGGGTTTTCGCGCCGTGATGGCCAGCGCCCAGGTCGCCGACGGCGAGATCGCGCTGGCGACCGATGCCATCCAGCTGCTCGGTGCCGATCGCGGCGCCACCGTCCGCTGGTCGCCGGGTGCCGTCGGGGTGGCGGCATGATCCGGCGCTTACCCCCTCGCGCTGGCAGCCTGTTCCACGATCCAGGCGCGGAACCGGGCAAAGATCGGACGCTTCAGCCGGTCGGCGGGATAGACCAGATAATAAGCGCCTTCATCCTCCAGCCTGTGGTCGAACAGCGGCACAAGCGCACCCGATTCCAGCTCGGGCTCGATCATGAAACGCGGCAGCAGCGCGGCGCCCGCCCCGCCGGCGGCGGCTTGCGCGACCATCAGGAAATGTTCGAACACCGGGCCGTCGCCGGGCAGCACATCGTTGATCCCGGCGGCATCGAACCAGCGCCGCCATGCGCCGCGTCGCTCGGTCTGCACGAGCAGAGGCAGCTTCAGCAGGTCGGCCGGGCTTGCCATCTGCCGGTCGGCGAGCAGGGCCGGCGCAATGACCGCGATCGATTGTTCGTGGAACAGCAGGTCATGTTCCATGCCGTGCCAGTCGGGCGCGCCGAAGTGGATCATCGCATCGAAGCCATCGGCCTCGAGATCGAATTCATGCACTCGCGCGGCGACATTGATCACCAGCTCGGGCACTTCACGGGTCAGCCCGCCGAGCCGCGGCGCCAGCCAGCGCATGCCGAAACCGGGCAAGGTGGCGATGCTCAGCGCATTGTCGTCGGGCCGCGCGATGACGCGCGACGTGGCGACGCGGATCGCCGCCAGTGCCGGCGCGACCGCGTCCAGATAGGCGCGCCCGTCAGCGCTCAGCGTGACGCGGCGACCGATGCGCGTGAACAGGGTGACCTGCAACCAGTCCTCCAGCGTCGCGATCTGCCGGCTGATCGCGCTTTGCGTCAGGCCGATCTCGTCGGCCGCACGCGAGAAGCTCTCATGCCGCGCCGCGATCAGGAAACTGTGCAGCGCACCCATCGGTGGAAGCAGGCGGCGGCTGCGGTCGTTCATTCCATTCTCGCATGTAACGGTGCGGAAAAGTCGCAAGTCCTGTTGCAAGACTCGGGTTAGCTATGAGGGTTTTGGGTGAAAGACGCAAACAGCGCGTCACCTTTATAAATAACAATTTAGAATAAGGGGAAGTAACATGAAGCCGACCTATAAAGCCATCCTGCTTGGTGGCGCCGCCACCTTGATGCTGCCGATGTCCGCCTCGGCGCAGACTGAATCGCAGCCCGCCACGCCCGCCGAACAACAGGCGCCGGCCACGGTCGAGCAGGCACCTGACGACGGCGCCCAGCTTGAGGATATCGTCGTGACCGCCGACCGGACCGGCACTCAGGCAGTGCAGGTCGGCAGCTTCCGTGGCGCGCGCCAACTCGACGTGCCGTTGACCGTCAGCGTCATTCCGCGCGAATTGCTCGATCAGCAGCAATCGGCCTCGGTGCTCGACGCATTGCGCAACTCGGCCGGGGTGTCGGTCTCGCAGATTTCGTCCCTGGTCTACAGCAACCTCGCGATCCGCGGCATCGATGTCGAGAATCGCGGCAATTACCGCCTCAACGGCATTCTGCCGGTGATCAACATCGTCGGCTTGCCGCTCGAGGACAAGGAGCGGGTCGAGGCGCTGAAGGGCGCGTCGGCGCTGTATTATGGCTTCACCGCACCGTCGGGCATCATCAACATGGTGATGAAGCGTCCGACCGAAACCGAGAAGTTCGGTTTCAAGCTCAACGGCAGTTCGCGCGGCGCGATCGGCGGCGCCGTCGATTACGGCAATAGCTGGGGTAATGGCGTGTTCGGCGCGCGGCTCAACGCGGCTTATTCCCGCATCGACGCCGGCATCGATAATGCCGACGGGCATCGCTACCTGCTGGCCGGTGCGTTCGACTTCAAGCCGACCGATACGCTGACCTTCAATTTCGACGTCGAGCGGATCTACGGCAAGGCGGGAGAGCCTGGCATTTATCGCTATGCGACCAAGCCGGTTCAGACCGTGGCCAATCCCAAGCCGACCGTCACATTACCCCAATTCCAGCGCAACTCGTTGAACTTCGGCCCGGGCAAATGGGGGTATACGGAGGGTGAGGAGACCAATGCATTGCTCAGCGCGCGGTGGAAGTTCACCCCACGGTGGGAACTGAGCGCCAGCGCGGGCTTCTCCGATTTCAGCCGTGATCGGCACTTCAGCTATATCGATTTTGGCAAGCCGCTTCCCGGCGGCAACTACACGCTGACCGTGGCCAACTCGCCGCAGGACAAGTTCCTCAATCGCAATATCCGCGCCGAACTGGCGGGCGTGGTGCCGATCGGTTTCATCAAGAACAATATCCTGATCGGCGTCTCGCAGAATGTCCGCGATCGCGATAACCCCAATGCGGTCAATTTGAACTTCACACAGAACCTGGCCAATCCGATCCAGTTCGCCGAGGTCCCGTTCGCACTGCCCAACTACGGTGCGAACGATGCCCGCAAAACCCGCATCAACGATGTCGGCTATTACATCTTCGACCGAATCTCGTTCGGTGAGTATCTCGACGTGCTCGCCGGGGTGCGCAAATCCAAATATCGGGAATCGATTCGCTTCAATGACGTCACGGCGTTCAAGGCGTCGCCGACGTCCTTCTCCTATGGCGTTGTCGGCAAGCCGACCAAATGGATCAGTGTCTACGGCACCTTTATCGAGGGGCTGGAAACCACCCCGTCGGCGCCGGTAACGGCATCGAATGCCGGGTCGCCGCTGCCTCCGACCAACAGCCGCCAATATGAGGCGGGCGTAAAGGTCGAGCCGAAACACGGCCTCCTGCTGCAGGCTGCCTATTTCAACATCAAACGCGATGCGGCCTATGTGAACGGGTCCAACCTGTACGTACTCGACGGCAAGCAAGTGTATAAGGGTCTTGAGATCAGTGCGAGCGGCCAGGTGACGCAGGATCTTTCGATCTATGCCAGCGCCCTGTTTCTCGATGCCAAATATACAGAGGGCGCGCCAACGACATTGACCGTCAACAATGCCGGAGTGCCCGTGTTCGACCCGATCACCGGGAGCCGTCAGCAGACCACGACGATCGTCGGCAATCGCGTCGATAACGCACCCAAGAACACCGTGTCGGTATCGGCGGAGTATAAGCTGACATCGATCCTGCCCGGCTTTGCGGTCAATGGCGCGGTGTTCCATGTCGGCAGCCGTGCGCTCAATGCCGCCAATCTGGCGATCGTGCCGGGTTATACGATCTTCAATCTCGGCGCCGGTTATACGACCGAGATTTCCGGCGCGGAGACGTCGTTCCGGGTCAATTGGGAGAATGTCGGTAACAAGCGATACTTCGGGTCTGCCGGCGCCGATTTCGTTGCTCAAGGCATCCCGACCGCGATCAAGTTCACCATCGCGACGGGCTTCTGACCTTCATGACGCGGGGTCCGGTGGATCTCGCGTCATTTCTTGATGCGGTTTACGCATAAGGAATTGCAACTAACTCGTTTGATCTGTCGATGATCCCGGCCGATTCCGCTTTTCCGATTTCATACTATTTCGTCATGAACCCGGAAAGGAAGCGTCGATGTCCAAGCTGCTCAACGTTTATAATCGTGCTGCCCCGGTCTTCGTGCGCGGCGAAGGCAGCTGGCTTTACGATGCCGCGGATAACGCCTGGCTCGATTGTGTGGCCGGCATCGCCACCGATGCGCTCGGCCATTGCAATCCGATTCTGGTCGCGGCGCTGAAGGACCAGGCCGACACATTGTGGCATATCTCCAACATGTTCCGGATTCCGGGGCAGGAAGCACTCGCCGAACGGCTGACGGGCGCAACTTTCGCCGATCTCGCCTTCTTCGCCAATTCGGGATCGGAGGCGATCGAATGCGCACTGAAAATGGCGCGGCGCTATCATGCGGCGGGCGGCAATCCCGAACGCGACGTGATTATCGGCTTCAAGGGCTCGTTCCATGGCCGCACCTATGGCGCGATCAATGCGTCGGGCAACACGGCCTATCTCGATGGCTTCGGCCCGGCGCTTCCCGGCTATCTCCAGCTTGCCGTCGATGACTGGGCAGCGATCGCCGACGCCATTGCCGCGCCGACCACGGCTGCGGTGATCATCGAGCCGGTGCAGGGCGAGGGCGGCGCGCTTGCCATCCCCGAAGCCATGCTGCGCAAACTGCGCCAGGCCTGCGACGCGAATGGCGTGCTGCTGATCCATGACGAGGTTCAGTCGGGCATGGGCCGCACCGGTCGGCTGTTCGCGCATCAATGGCATGACGATGTCGCTCCTGACATCATGACAGTGGCCAAGGCGCTTGGTGGCGGCTTTCCAGTCGGTGCATGCATTGCCACCAGCCGCGCCGCGAGCGGCATGACGCCGGGCACGCACGGCTCGACCTTTGGCGGCAACCCGCTCGCCATGGCGGTGGCGATTGCCGCCTTCGACGCGATTGCGGCGCCGGAGATGCTCGCGCATGTCCGTGAGATCAGCGCGCATTTGCGCGACGGCCTTGCCACACTGAAGGCGCGCTACCCCGAGACGATCGTCGATGTGCGCGGCAAGGGATTGCTGATCGGCGTCAAGCTCGCGGTCAACAACCGCGATTTCATGGCCGCGGCGCGCGACCGGCACCTGCTCGTCGCCGGCGGCGGCGACAATTGCATCCGCCTGCTCCCGCCCCTTACATTGTCGCATGCCGAGGCCGATATCGCGCTCGAGCGGATGGACGAGACGTGCAACGCGATGCTTGGGACAATGGCGGCCTGATATGACAACGACCTTCGATTCACGCGATCCGGCCAGCGGCGATATTGTCTGGTCGGGGCCTGCCGCATCCGCGCAGCAATGTGCCGACACCGTTGCCGCGGCGCGCGACGCATTCGCAGGCTGGTCGGCAACGAGTGTGGATGAACGGATCGCGATCGTTCGCCGTTATCAGGACGCGCTCAGGGCCAATGCCGAGGCGATGGCCACCGCGATCTCGCGCGAGACCGGCAAGGCGTTGTGGGAAACGCGCACCGAGATCGCCTCGATGATCGGCAAGGTCGATCTGTCGATCGCCGCCCATGCCGAACGCACCGGCAGCCGCGAACAGGCCGCCGCGTTCGGCCGTGCCGTGCTGCGCCACCGCCCGCACGGCGTGATGGCGGTGCTCGGGCCGTATAATTTCCCCGGCCATCTGCCCAACGGCCATATCGTGCCCGCCTTGCTTGCCGGGAATACGGTGGTGTTCAAGCCGTCCGAGGAAACGCCGCTGACCGGCGAACTGATCGGCGCCGCGATGCGCGAGGCGGGCGTGCCCGAAGGCGTGTTCGCCGTGGTGCAGGGCGGCCGCGATACCGGCGCGGCGTTGCTCGACCAGGATATCGACGGGCTGCTGTTCACCGGATCGGCCGGCGCCGGCGCGCATTTCGCACGCGTGTTTGCCGATCGTCCCAAGGTGATCCTCGCGCTTGAGCTGGGCGGTAACAATCCGCTCATCGCCTGGGACGGCGACAGCGACGCGATCGCCTCGATTGTCGTCGCCTCGGCCTTCATCACCACTGGCCAGCGCTGCTCGTGCGCGCGTCGCCTGATCGTACCAGAGGGCGCCGCCGGCGATGCGATCGTCGCTGCCGTTGTCGCGCTGTCCGACCGGCTGGTGATCGGCGCATGGAACGACGACCCTGAACCGTTCATGGGCCCGTTGATCTCACCCGCCGCCGCCACTCGCGTTTCCGAACAGGTCGCTGAACTCGTGCGGCGTGGCTCGCATCCTATCCGCCGGACCGAGGCTGTGGCGGGCCGCCCCACTGCTTTTCTCAACCCCATAATCCTCGACGTGACTGGGATCGACGCACCCGACGAGGAGATGTTCGGCCCGGTGCTGCAGGTCATCCGCGTCGCGGATTTCGATGCTGCGATCGAGGCTGCCAATGCGACGCGGTTCGGCCTGTCCGCCGGCCTGATCACTGACGATGATGCGCTGTGGGAGACGTTCCTGCGCCGCATCCGCGCCGGCGTGGTCAACCGCAACCGGCCGACCACCGGCGCTGCCGGGTCGATGCCGTTCGGCGGGCTGGGCGCCTCGGGCAATCATCGCCCCAGCGCCTATTATGCCGCCGATTATTGCGCCTATCCGGTCGCCAGTTTCGAGGCGGATACGGTGGTCGATCAGCGCGGCGACCTGAAGGGTGTGCGCGGCTGACCTCTTCTATTGCTTCCTCGGCGAAGGCCGGGGTCCAGTTGGGGGCGTTCGCGTGGCGTGAAGCGCCTGTTACCGCCGTCTTGCAACTGGACCCCGGCCTTCGCCGGGGAAGCAAGAAAGATGAAGAGGGTGGCCGCCGACGACAGCCGGCCTGCAATCAATCCAATGCGCTTCTGCACCGGCGCTGCAACAGCCATCGATTCAATGACATCGCAGGATGCGCCACTGTGACGGCCGGTCGAAACGCCAGCCGGCGTGCCGCCCCGCTCTTTGACATGACTGGAAAATAACGAACGCTCCGACGCTGCTGTTTCGGCACCGAACAGCATGCTGTTCCTTGCTGTTATGATGCTGTTATCGCCCTGTTACGAATAACAGCATAATTCGCCGTAAATCGCTGAAAATAGGCTTGAATTTTACAGCTAAAATCCAACTTAACAGCAGGGGAAAATTTTCTCTGAAATAACAGCACGAAACAGCAGGCAAATCGCCGATCGATCGTCGATTGGACCTGGAGCGCCATCGGCCTGGGTGGAATCACTTTCCCCCGTTCGTGCTGAGCTTGTCGAAGCACCGTCCTTCACTTCAACGTGGGAAAGAGAAGGACGGCCCTTCGACAAGCTCAGGGCGAACGGAAGGGAGTGGATCAGCTCAGCTCGAAGCCGTGCTAGAATCCAGCGCCAGTCGGAATACCATGCTCGACCGAAGGCGGCCCGGCGAAATAACCCCCAACGAGCCGCCGCCATTCGGCGAATTCGGGCGTGTCGCGGAATGCCAGATGCGCCTCGACCGAGTCCCAGGCGATGATCAGCCAATAGCGGCCAGCCACTTCATGCGACCGATGCAGGCGCATCGCATGGCACCCGGCGGCCGCTTTGAACAAGGGCGTAGCCTCCGCCGCCGCCGCCTCGAACGCGGCTTCGCTGCCCGGCGTCACATCGATCCGTGCGATCTCGTCGATCATCCATTGCCTCGTTCTTCATCGATCCGCGTGGTGACGCCGGTGGCGACGATCGTCCGCGTCGCATCGATCGAGGCATAGGTCCACAGGATCGACATCGGTTCGCTATCGGAGATGTTGCGGAAGAAATGCGGCACCCCGGCCGGGATCCAGGTCGTGTCATGCGCGACCAGGTCCGTCTCGACTCCGTCGATATGGGCGCGCGCCTGGCCCGACAGAACCACCACGCTCTCCTCGCAATTATGGGTGTGGAGCGGCACCGCCGCGCCGGGATCGAGCGTGGTGATGCCGTTGAGCATCGCGCGCGACCCGACTCGTGCGGTGACCAGAGGTGTGGTGCGGATGCCGCCACCGCGATCCTTTACCGGCAGGTCGGCAGGGCGGAGGATCACGCCGCTCATGCCGCCACCGCCTGTGGCGCCGGGTCGATCCGCACCGTCTTCATATTGGTGAACTCCCGCAATCCATGTTCGCCAAGCTCGCGGCCATAACCCGATTGCTTGATCCCGCCGAACGGCACGCGCGGGTCGGATGCGACCATAGCGTTGACGAACACGGCCCCGGCATCGATCCGCCGCACCAATGTCCGGGCGCGATCGAGATTTGCGGTCCACAGCGACGCGCCAAGCCCGAAGGCTGTGCGGTTGGCGAGCGCAATCGCATCCTCGGTATCGCGTGCCCGCACGATCGCCGCAGCGGGGCCGAACGTCTCCTCATCGAATGCGGCCATGCCCGGTGTGACGCCGTCCAGCAGCGTCGGCGGGTAATGGAAGCCCGGCCTGTCCGGCACTGCCCCGCCGCGCAGCAGCCGCGCGCCACCCGCGACGCTGCGCCGCACCTGATCGTCGATCGCACTGCGCAGATTGGCGCGCGCCATCGGCCCGAGCCCGGTCGCGCGATCGAGCGGGTCGCCCATCGTCAGCCGCCCGGCATGGTCGAGGAAGCAGTCGACGAACCGATCATGCACTGCCGCCTCGACGATGAAGCGCTTGGCATTGACGCAGCTTTGCCCGGCATTGGTGAAGCGCGCGGTCACCGCCATGCGCGCGGCATGGTCGAGATCGGCATCGGCCAGCACCACGAACGGGTCCGACCCGCCCAGCTCGAGCACCTGTTTCTTCAGTGTCCGCCCGGCCTGCGCCGCGACGATCATGCCCACCTGAGTCGACCCGGTCAGCGTGACCGCGGCGATGCGTGGATCGGCGATGATCGCTTCGACCTGCTCCGCTTCGGTGATCACCAATCCGAATAGCCCGGCGGGACAGCCTGCCTCGGCGATAACCTCGCCAATCGCCAGCGCGCAGCCGGTGACATTGCCGGCATGTTTCAGGATCACGCCATTGCCCGCCGCCAGCGCCGGCGCGACGAAGCGGAACACCTGCCATAACGGGTAATTCCACGGCATGATCGCCAGCACCACGCCGAGCGGATCGAACATCAGCTCGGTATTGGCGACGTTCGCGACCTTCGTGTCGGCAAGCATTGCCGGCGCGGCACCGGCATAGAAATCGCAATTGATCGCGCATTTCTCGACCTCGGCCTCGGCCTCGCCGATCGGCTTGCCCATCTCCGCAACGATCAGTTGCGCTAGGTCCGGCTTGCGCTCGCGCAGCCGTGCCGCGATCACGCGCAGCAATGCGGTGCGTTCAGCTATCGGTGCGGTACGCCAGCGTGCCTGCACCCGCGCTGCACGGTCGAGGATCGTATCGATCTCCGCCGGTGTATGGACATCGTAGCGTGCGATCTCGCTGCCAGTGGCCGGGTTGATCGAGACGATCATGCCCGCTGGTCCCGGATCGCGGCGATCACCGCTTCGGCAAATGCCTCGGTGCCGAGCGGCCCGCCGACATCGCGCGTCCGTTTCGCCGGATCGGCCAGCACGGTCTCGACCGCCGCTTCGATCCGCCGTCCGCACGCGCCGAGTGCCGCATCGCCGCTGCGCTGCGCCTGCCATTCGAGCAGCATTGCCGCCGAGAGGATCAGCGAGGTCGGGTTGGCGATGCCCTGACCCTGAATGTCGGGTGCGGAGCCATGCTGTGCCTGCGCGACACAGATCGCATCGCCCTGGTTGATCGATCCGCCAAGGCCGAGACTGCCGCTCAATTCCGACGCTTCGTCCGACAAGATGTCGCCGAACATATTGGTGGTGACGATCACGTCGAACCGCTCCGGGCTGCGTATCAGTAGTGCGGCGGCGGCATCGACGATCACTTCGTCGAGCGTCACCTCCGGGAACTCGGCCGCGACCTTGCGCACTTCGCGTAGGAACAGCCCGTCGGTCAGCTTGAGGACATTCGCCTTGTGCACCGCGGTCACGCGTTTTGTGCGGCCCATCGCGATCTCGCATGCGGCGCGGGCGACACGCGCACAGGCAGCAGCGGTGATCTTGCGGATCGCGAATGCGCTGTCGGCATCGGGCATGAATTCACCCGGCCCCGCATGCATGCTGCGGTCGGCATAGAAGCCCTCGGTATTCTCGCGCACGATCACCAGGTCCATCGGCTTGCGCAGGATGCTCAGCCCCTCGCGCGACCGGCACGGCCGGATATTGGCATAGAGCGCGAATTTGGTGCGCAGCGCCGCCGACGGATTGGGCATGCCGGCGGGATAGTCGTAATGCGAGACCGGGCCGAGGATCACCCCGTCCGCTTCGGGGATCGCGTCGAGCACCGCCTCGGGCAAGGTCGTGCCTTGCTCGGCCAGGCTCTTCAGCCCGATATCGCGCTCCGTGACGTCGAGTACGACACCCGACGCATCGGCGGCCGCCTGCAGCACCGCCAGCGTCGCCGCGGTGATTTCCGGACCGATCCCGTCGCCGGGCAGAACGAGCAACTGCATCAGGTTTTCCTCATCTTGGCGCGGGCGCGAACAACAGGCAGGTCGGGCTCCCGGTGGTCATCACCGGCACTGGCGGTGCGAGCCGCCCGGTCGCCGGGTCGATCGCCAGGCGGCTGATCGAATCGCTGTCTTCATTGGCAACGAACAATGCCCGTCCGTTCGGCGCGACCGCGAAGAAACGCGGCGTCCGCCCGCCCGATATCTGCCAGCTCCCCACGCCGAGCCGGCCGGTCGCCGGATCGACCGGAAAGCTTGCGATCGTGTCGCTGCCACGGTTTGAGGCGAAGACATGCCGGCCATCGGGCGACACCGCGATTTCGGAGCCCCGGCTATTGCCGGTGAAATCATCGGGCAGGGCGGAGACGATCTGCAGCGGTGTCAGCGTGCCCCCTGCCGCGTCGACCCGCGCGGCGACGATGGTCGAACTCAACTCGTCCACGACATAGGCAAAAGGCAGGGCGGGGTGAAAAGCGAGATGACGCGGCCCGGCGCCTTCGCGCGACAGCATCGGTGCGCCGGCCGGCTGCAGTTTGCCCGACGCATCGAGCCGGAAGGTGAAGACCCGGTCGAGGCCCTTGTCCGGCACCCCGATCAGCGCGCCCTTCGGGTCGAAGCAGATCTGGTGCGGCTTGGCGAAGGGTTGTTCGATGCGGTGCGGTCCGACCGGCCCGGTCAGCGCCACAAGGTCGCACACTGGTCCGAGCCGCCCGTCATCACCGATTGGCAGCACTGCGACATTCGATACGAACCCGTCGAGTGTCAGGTGGTTGGCGACGAGCAGGAACTTGTTGGTCGGATCGACAGCGAGATGCACCGGATTCTTGCCCTGGCAGGCTTGCTTGCCGAGAAAGCGGAGCATGCCGGTCTTCGTGTCGATCGCAAAGGCACTCACCTCGCTGCCGTCGCCATGGACTGCAAACAGGAAACGGCGTTGATGATCGAACGCCAGGAACGCGGGGTTGACGATCCCGTCGAGCGACTGGACGATCTGCCACAGCCCGTCCGGCCGGATCCGCGCGACGGTGATGCCGTTGCCGCGCGCATTGCGCTCCCGCGTCGTGCGGCAGCCGATATAGACGAGCTGGTCGGTGGTGGTCTTGTCCATCGCTAATCCTCCCGCGATCAGCCGGCTGGTGCCGAGCGCCGTGACCGCCAGCATCGCCGAGCCCAGCATGGTGCGGCGCGCGATCCCCGTGGCGGCGCGCGGCGCTGATGCTATACGCTTGTCGATGCCCTTGCCCGCCAATCCCGTTCCGATCCGCTTCGCTATCGCTTGCGCGCTCATTTGCATTTTGAATGCGCAAAAGTCTATAGGTAATTCGATCATGAGGACGAGATGACCGACAGGCTGGCCGATCGCGTCGCGCGACAGATCATCGAGCATGTCCGTGCCCGCGCGTTGCCCGAGGGCACGCATCTCGCGGCGCAGGAGCTCGCCGACCTGTTCAAGGTGTCGCGCGCGCCGGTGACCGCGGCATTGCGCGCGCTCGAACAGGCCGGCGCGGTGCGCTCAATCCCCAATCGCGGCTTCTTCGTCGCCGCTACCGATGTGGTGCCGCTGCCGCCCGAGGGACGCGACGGCGAGGACGATCTCTACAACGCGATCGTCGACCAGCGCCTGGCCGAGACGCTCCCCGACAAGGTCAGCGAGAATGAGCTGATGCGTCATTTCGGCGTGACCCGTGCGCGGCTGCAACGCACCCTGGCGCAGATCGCCGACGAGGGCTGGGTCGAGCGGCTCCCGGGCCATGGCTGGCAATTCAGCACCACGCTGCACACCGCCGAATCCTACGAACAGGCCTATCGCTTCCGTGGCATGATCGAGACCCAGGCATTGCTCCAGCCCGGCTATACAGTGGTGCCCGAGGAACTGGCGCGGCTGCGCGCCGAACAGCAAGGCCTGCTCGACGGCACGATCGAGGCGCTGCCGCGTGCGCGCCTGTTCGAGCTCAATTCGGGCTTCCACGAAACTATCATCAGCTGGTCGGGCAATCCCTTCTTTCTCGATTCGCTGCGGCGCATCAACCGCCTGCGCCGGCTGATCGAATTCCGCGTCACCGGCGACCGCAGCCGGCTCGACCAGCAATGCCGCGAGCATCTCGCTTTGCTCGATATGCTCGAGCGCGGCGACCTCCTGATTGCTGCCGAATTCATGCGTGGCCATCTGGTCCATGCGCTCGCAGTCAAGGAGCGAGCATTGCAGCGTTTCATCGAATAATTGCACTTTGCATTTACATAATGTAGTCGTGCCGCGATCTATCGGGGGACGACCATGCAGCCTGCCATCGCAGCCGATCACGAAACGCTGGAGCGGAGCGTGCCGCGCAAAGTGTTCTGGCGCATCATCCCGTTCTGCTTCGCGCTGTACGTCATCTCCTATATCGACCGCGCCAATATCGGGTACGCAGCGCTGCAGATGAACGCCGAGCTCGCGCTGTCGAGCCAGGCATTCGGCTTTGCCGCCGGCGTCTTCTTCATCGGCTATTTCCTGTTCGAAGTGCCGAGCAACATGGCGCTGCTGCGCTTCGGCCCGCGCAAATGGATCGCACGTATCCTGCTCAGCTGGGGCGTGGTCTCGATCCTCACCGCGTTCGTGCAGACCGCGATGCAGCTTTATGTGCTGCGCTTCCTGCTCGGCGTGGCGGAGGCCGGCTTCTTCCCCGGCATCATCCTCTATCTGACCCTGTGGTTCCGCACCAAGGAGCAGGCGACGGTGATCGCGCTGTTCACTGCCGCGATCCCCGTCTCCTATATTCTGGGCGGTCCGCTCAGCACGCTGATCATGGAGCATATCCGCTGGTTCGGCTTCAGTGGCTGGCGCTGGATGTTGTTCCTCGAAGGGCTGCCGGCTATCCTTGGCGGCGTGGCGACCTATTGGCTGCTCACCGACCGGCCCGATCAGGCGCGCTGGCTCAACCCGGCCGAACGCGACTGGCTCGCCGCGGAAATGGCGAGCGAACATGCGCCCGCCGCCGGACGCCGCACGCTCGGCACGCTTGCCGCGATCACCCATCCCAAGGTGCTGTATCTGGCCCTGGTCTATTTCGCCTATCAATGCGGCAGCCTCGGCGTCGGCTATTGGCTGCCGCAGATCGTGCGCGGACTGTCGAGCGAGGCGTCGACCTTCGAGATCGGGCTGATCTCGACCTTCCCCTATGTCGTCGCCACGATCGGGATGGTGCTCTGGTCACGCCATTCGGACCAGAAGGGTGAGCGTTTCCTGCACACCGCGCTGCCGCTGCTTGCCGCGTCGCTTGCGCTCGGCGCGATCGGGCTGGCGACCAACACGGTATTCGCGGTCGGGCTGGTCACCGTCGCGCTGACCGGCCTGTACGCGTTCAAGGCGCCGTTCTGGGCCTTGCCCGGTCTGTTTCTGTCGCGCGGCACTGCGGCGATCGCGATCGCCGCAATCAATTCGATCGGCAATCTCGGTGGCTTTGCCGGCCCCTATCTGATCGGGGTGATCAAGGACGCGACCGGCAGCGCGATGGCCGGGCTGATCTTTCTCGCGATCCTCACCTTCATCGCCTTCGTCATGATCTGGTTCGAATGGCTCGGCTCGGATTCGCGGATGCAAGGTGAATGAGCATGCCACGGTTGCTCGACTTGCCCGAGGCGATCGGGTTGGCGGTGCTTGGACGCCTGCCCTGGGTGCACCGCATCCTGATTGAGAACCTTCTTCGCCGCAGCGCCGGCGATCCCGCCGCCATGGCGACGCTCGACCGCTGGCTGGCCGACGGCGGCAGCGATGCGGAGATACCCTTCTACCCGGCGCGGATCATGATGCACGACACGACCTGCGTGCCGGCCCTGGTCGATCTCGCCGCCGCGCGCGATGCGGTCGCGGCGGCCGGCGGCGATCCGCGCGCGCTCGACCCGGTCGTGCCGGTCGATGTGTCGACCGACCATTCGATCGCGGTCGATCATTTCGGCACGCGCGATGCGATGCGGCGCAATCTGGCGCGCGAAGCGGCGCGTAATGGCGAACGCTTCCGGCTGATGAAATGGGCCGACCGGTCGATGGCGAGCCTGACCGTCCATCCGCCCGGCACCGGCATCATGCACACGCTCAACCTCGAACGGCTTGCCAGCGTCGTTACGGTCGAGCGGCGCGATGGCGAGGAATGGCTGATCCCCGACACGCTGATCGGCACGGACAGCCACACGCCGATGATCAACGGCATCGGCGTGCTCGGCTGGGGCGTTGGAGGCCTTGAGGCGGAGGCGGCGATGCTCGGCGCGCCGGTGATGCTGCGCGTGCCGCGTGTGGTCGGGGTCGAACTGACCGGTGCGCTCGGTGAATGCGTGCTGGCGACCGATCTCGCACTGGCCGTCACCCACCGCCTGCGCCAGGTCGATCTCGCCAATCGCTTCGTCGAATTCTTCGGCCCCGGCGTCGCCGCACTGTCGGCGGGTGAACGCGCTGTCGTCGCGAACATGGCCCCGGAATATGGCGCAACCACAGCCTTTTTCCCGATCGACCAGCATACGCTCGACTATCTCCACGCCACTGGCCGCGACCCTGCCGCGATCGACCGCGTGCGCGACTATGCGCAGACCCAGTCGCTCTGGTTCGATCCGGCGGCGCGGCCCGCTTACGACCTGGTGATCGCGATCGACCTGTCGGCGGTCACGCCCTCGGTCGCGGGCCCGTCGCGGCCGCAGGACCTGCTGTCGCTCGATCGCATCGCCGCAATGCTGCCCGCGCCGGCGCCGCAGACCGACCCGGTCATCCCGCACGGCGCAGTCGCGATCGCCGCGATCACCAGCTGCACCAACACCAGCGACCCACGCCTGCTGATCGCGGCCGGCCTGCTGGCGCAGCGCGCGCGGCGCGCCGGCCTGACGACGAAGCCGTGGGTGAAGACCTCGCTGGCACCCGGCTCGCCGTCTGCCGCCGGCCTGCTCAAGCGTGCCGGATTGCTCGAAGATCTGGAGGCACTGGGCTTCGCGATCGTCGGCATCGGCTGCACCACCTGTATCGGCAATTCCGGTCCCCTTGTGCCAGCGATGCGCGATGCGATCGAGCGCGGCGCGGCTGCGCCGGTCGCGATCCTGTCGGGCAATCGCAATTTCCCCGGCCGGGTCCATGCCGATATCCAGGCGAGCTTCCTCGCCTCGCCGCCTTTGGTCATTGCCTTTGCGCTGCGCGGCGATGCCACCGGCGATGTCGCGCGCGATCCCGTCGGCACCGGCAAGGATGGCACGCCGGTCTATCTCGCCGATCTCTGGCCGAGCGGGGCGGAGATCGATGCCGCGCTGGCGCTCGCGGCCGACCGCGGCGATGTCCAGCATGCCTTTGACCTTGCCGAGCAGAACCCGGCCTGGCGCGATCTCGACGCGCCGTCGGGCCCGCTGTTCGACTGGGATCCGGCCTCGACCTATCTGCGTCCGCCGCCCTTTGCCGGTGCGGGCGCACACCGCGTGCCGCAATCGATGCGCCTGCACCCGCTGCTCGTACTCGGCGACGATATCACCACGGACCATATCTCACCGGCCGGCGCGATTCCGTCGGGCAGCGATGCGGCAGGCTGGCTGGTCGATCGCGGCGCCGATCCCGCGGACCTCAATGTCTATGCATCGCGGCGCGGCAATTGGGAGGTGATGCTGCGCGGCCTGTTCACCAACCCGGCGGTGCGCAATTTGCTCGCCGACGATCTGCCCGCCGGCTGGACGATCCACGCCCCGAGCGGCGACCGGCTGCCGCTCTGGCAAGCCGCACAAGCCTATGCCGCGGCAAGCGAACCGCTCGCGATCGTAGCCGGCGACCGCTACGGCATGGGTTCATCGCGCGACTGGGCTGCGAAGGGCGCGTGGCTGCTCGGCGTGCGCGCGGTGATCGCGTCCAGCTTCGAGCGCATCCATCGCAGCAATCTGATCAACCTGGCGATCTTGCCGGTCGAGGTGCCGCGCGAGACCGCGCTGGCGTTGCGCAAGTTGCGACCGGGCGATCGTCTCGCGATCGACCTCTCCGCGCCGCTGTCGCCACGCGGCGCACTGCCGGTCGCACTGCACTGCGCCGATGGATCGATCCAACCAATTCCCGCCCGCGCGGCGATCGAAACGCAGAGCGAAGTGGCAATGCTGATGGACGGCGGCCTGCTCCCAGCGCTGGTCAGCCGGCTGATCGGAGCGAGATGAGGTCTATTCCCAACCGTCATCCCCGCGAAAGCGGGGATCCCGCTGCCTGGCCCCGCACTCAGAAGAAGAAGCGGGATTCCCGCTTTCGCGGGAATGACGGCACCTATTTGGCGTGTCGGTCGCAACAGATTGAAGCCCGGTAAATCAACCCCGCCCGATCCGCGACCAGACCGATTTGGCGATCTGCACATCCTGGATCGCCACCCCGGTCAGGTCGGCCACCACAATCTCGTCATCGCCAAAATCGATCGGTGCAGTGAGCAACTCGCCCAGTTCGATCAGCGCGCTGCCGTCGATCAGCCCGGCGGCGATCGCGCTCGCCGTGTCGCCATGATCGATACACTGCACGCGCGAATCGACCACGATCCGCGCCTGCGCCATCAGCCCGGCGGCGATCTCGTTCTTGCCCGGCATATCCGCCCCGACCGCGACGATCCGCATCCCCGGCCGCGCCATCTCCACGGTGAGATGCGGCACGGTCGATGGCGTGGTGGTGACGATCAGGTCAGCGCGCGCGGCGAGTTCGGGCAGCGATACCACCTCGCCGCCGACGGCGGCCGCACGGCCCGGATCGCGCGCCCAGACCAGCAGTTCTTCGATACCCAAAGTACGCTGAATTGCGCGTGCCTGAAGCTTCGCCTGGCTGCCCGATCCAATGATGCCCAGCACCTTGGAGTCGCGCCGCGCGATCGCCCGCGCGGCGATGGCCCCGCCCAATGCGGTGCGCAGATCGGTCAGCTGTCCCTCGTCATGCAGGATCGCCTGCACCTCGCCGGTCACGGCGCTGGCGATGGCGATAAAGCCATTGCCGCTGTTCAGGCCGATCGCCGGATTGCGATAAAAGCTGGTGGCGACCTTGATCGCGAAGATATCATCACCGCGCAGCGATGCGCCCTTCACATGGCAATCGCCCAGCGCATCGGGAAATTGCAGATGGCCGACCGCCATCACATCAGCACCCCCGGCGCTGAAGCGGCGAAACCCGTCCTCGATCAATGCCGTGATCTCATCCTCGTCGATCGCGGCGAGAATCTCGGGCAGGGCGACAATCCTCATGCGCCGGTCCTCAACCGCGCAAGTTCGCCGTAAATGGTCGCGCGGCTGATGCCGAGGATCGCGGCGACATATTCGGGCGCGCGCTTGCCCTCGAACCCGCCATTGACGAACAGCGCCTCGATCAACGCGCGCCGCCCGGTCCGGTCGAGCCGCGCGATGGTGGTTGCCTGTTCCGCGGTCCAGGCGGCGATGAAGCGGTTGATCCGCTCATGCCAATCCTCCTTGAACAGCGCGATCGCCGAGTCGGTCGATTCCGCCGCGCCCAGGAAACCGTGCAGCATGCGCCGCACCGCGTCGAACTCGGTCACATCGGCATTGATGCACATCAGCCCGATCGGGAGCAGCGCCGCATCGCGCAGCACGATCGAGATCGACTTGATCAGCCGCCCGTCGAAATTGATCTTCTCGTACGGCCCCAGCACATCGACATCATCGGCAAAGCGGCTACCCTTCAGGTCGGACGGATCACCGACCTTGCGCGGCGAGAAGGGATTGACCACGCACGCTACACTGTCGCTCGCCAGATCATGCACCGCCACTTCGACGAACGGCGTGAACAGCGCAGCAATGCCCTGTGCCACCGCGAAATGCGGCCGCAGCGGCGATGCCGCGACCAGATCCGCTGTCGATTTTTCGGCGCGCTTGTGCATTCCGGTCATCCTGACTAATAAGTCCAGATTAGACTTATGATCCAAAGATTGCCGACGCGCAAGGAGAACCCCCGATGACCAGCCTGTTCAACCGCATCCTCGACGCGCATGCCGGCATCCGTCCGCAGGTTCCGGTTTCGACGCTCGAACGCAGCGCGGCGCTCTCTCAATCGCTGGGCTGCGAGGTGCTGCTCAAGACCGAGCATCTGATGCCGACCGGATCGTTCAAGGTGCGCGGCTCGGCCAACAAGATCCGCACGCTGGGCGAAGCCGCGCGGGGCGGGGTGATCACCGCCTCGACCGGCAATCACGGCCAGGGCGTGGCGCGTGCCGGCAAGCTCGCCGGCGTGCCGGTCACCGTCTATGTCGGCAACACCACCCCACCATCCAAGATGCGCGCGATCGAGGCGCTTGGCGCGGAACTGGTCGTGCTCGACGGCCCGGCGCTGGATGCCGAGATCGAGGCGCGGCGGCAATCCGAACTGCAGGGCAAACCCTATGTCGCGCCCTATAATGATGTCGATACGATCGCGGGACAGGGCACGCTTGGCGTCGAACTGGTCGACCAGGCGCCCGATCTCGATGCAGTGTTCATCTGCGTCGGCGGCGGCGGTCTGATCGGCGGGGTCGGCACCGCGCTCAAGCAATTGAGCCCGAAGACCCGGATCATCGGCGTATGGCCGGCGGCATCGACCTGCATGCTCGACTCGCTCAAGGCCGGCGAGATCATCGAGACGCCCGAATCCGACACCTTGTCCGACGGATCCTCGGGCGCGATCGAGCCGGGATCGGTGACCTTCCCGATCTGCCAGGCGGTGATCGACGAGACGCTGACGGTCAGCGAAGTCGAGATCGCCCGCGCAATGCGCCGCATTGCCGAGGGCGAGCGCTGGATCGTCGAGGGATCGGCCGGTGTGGCGCTCGCCGGGCTGATCCAGACCGCCGAGGCGTGGCGCGGAAAGAAGGTCGCGGTGGTGCTGTGCGGCCGCAACGTCGCGCTGCCGACCTTTCTCGGGGCGATGGAATTGGCCGCGCAATAACTTCCCCTTCTGCTTCCCCGGCGAAGGCCCGGGCCCAGTTGAAGGCCGTTTGTGATGACGCGAAGCGCATATTTACTACTGCCTCCCAACTGGGCCCCGGCCTTCGCCGGGGAAGCAGAAGATTAGAAGCAGATGACTCTAGGTAACTCTTCTTCGTCATACCCGCGAAAGCGGGTATCCCGCTGCCTTGCCCCGCACTGAGAAGAAGAAGCGGGATTCCCGCTTTCGCGGGAATGACCGGGTGGTTCAATCAGATCTCAACCCACTCTAGAAGCAGTGGAAGATGACATCCCCAAGAAAGGCGATCACCGACACAAGCCGTGACAGGTCGGTGACGGCATTGCACGATACGGACTCAAAGGGGGAAATATTCCCACGCACTGACCGTCGGTCCACGGACCGGCAGAGATAGAGAGGAATATCGATGCGCTACGTCCGGATGCCGATCGAAGTCGAATCGCCCGAGGAATATGGCTATGGCCGGATCCGCTATAATCTGTCGGAAAGCTCGGTCGCCGATCGCAGCGTCGCCGGGCTCGGCCTCACTATTCCCGACCTGACCCTGCTGTATGGCGAGCATCGCGGAGGGGGCGAGCTTCGCCGTCTGATCGCGGAGACGAGCGGCGGCGTCGTGGCCGATGATGTGCTGGTCACGGTCGGCGCGGCGGGCGCCCTGTTCATCATCGCGACTGCGCTGCTCGGCGCCGACGACCATCTCGTCGTGGTTCGCCCGAACTATGCGACCAATCTGGAAACACCGCGCGCGATCGGCTGCGCCGTCACGCATGTCGAGCTCGATTTCGAAAGCGGCTTCCGTATCGACCCGCAGGCGATCGCTGCCGCTGTGACGTCGAAGACCCGGATCATCAGCGTCACTTGCCCGCACAATCCGACCGGCACGATGCTCAGCGCGGTCGAACTGGGCGAGCTTGTCGCGCTGGCCAAAGCCAGGGGCTGCTATCTGCTGGTCGATGAAACCTATCGTGACCTGTCGTTCGATGGCCCGCTGCCGCTTGCTGCCTCGCTTGGCGAACATGTGATCAGCGTTGCCTCGCTGTCCAAGGCGTACGGCGTGCCTGGCATCCGCATCGGCTGGATCATCACCCGCGATACCGCGCTGCAGGAACGCTTCCTGGCAGCGAAGGAGCAGATCAGCATTTGCGGCAGCGTGATCGACGAATGGGTCGGCGAACAGATCCTCACGCGACGCGACGAACTTCTCACCCCGACGCTCACCGAAATGCGCCGCCGCCGCGACCGGGTGACCGAATGGATCGCAGGCGAGGACTTGCTCGACTGGGTCGCGCCCTCGGGCGGCGTGGTCTGCTTCCCGCGGATGCGCAGCGAGCCGCGCGGCGGCACAGATGCTTTCTACAAGCGCCTGCTGGAGGAGCATGGCTGCTATGTCGGCCCGGGCCATTGGTTCGAATTGCCCGACACCTATTTCCGCCTCGGCTATGGTTGGCCGACCGCGGAGGAACTCGAGGGCGGGCTGCAGGCGATCTCGGCGGCGCTGCGCGGATAGAGTCACCCTCCCTTTGGAGGACCACCCTATCCCCGTTCGCCCTGAGCCTGTCGAAGGGCCGTTCTTCTTTCTCTGATGTCGGAGAAGAAGGGCGGTGCTTCGACAAGCTCAGCACGAACGGGGGCAGGTAACCTGGCTTGAAACCGGCGATTCAATTGTGGCCGGGATCGTGAGACAGAAACCGGACGGAGCGTCTGACGGCGTCCCGCTCGGCTCTTTCTCATCGTTGCAAAAACCAATGCCACAGGCTGGCTGTTATCGCCGGTTTCGCTGGCTGATAGCTGGCTGATAGCTGGCTGATAGCTGGCTGATCGTTGGCTGTTATGCTGGCTGTTACCTGGCTGTTACCCGGCTGTTATTACTAATCGCCCATTCTACTCCAAGCCAATGAAACAAGCCGAAATCCCCGGACCAGCCCCCAACATAACAGCCAGCAAAAATAGTTTTCCGGAATTAACAGCCAGGAACAGCCAGCAATATCGACCGGCGCTAGCGTTTCACCGGCGCGATCCGGTCGAGAAACTCGCTCACCTTGGCCAGTGCCTGGCGGTTGACCGCATCGTCCGGCCCGCCCTTCGGCACCTTCGCGAAACCATGCGCAACGCCGGGATACAGCACCATCTCGACCGGCACGCCCGCGGCCTTCAGCGCATCGTTGAGCTGCACCGATTGTTGCGGCGACACCGTCACATCGGCGGTGCCGTGCTGGATCAGGAAGGGCGGGTCTTTCGCGTCGATATAGCCGAGTGGACTGGCCGACCGGGCGAGGCCAGGCGGGCAGTTGCCAGGCCCGCATCCAAGATAGGCATACTGCGCCTTGCTGACCGCGGACGGCGGACCTTCGAAATCGATCAGCCCGTACCAGTCGATCACGCCCTGCACGCAAGGCGGCAATGCCGTGACGCCCTTTGCCGCCGGCGGCTGCAGCGCGGGCGCGTCGCAGCCGGTGCCGATCAGGGTCGCGATCTGCCCGCCGGCCGACGATCCCCACAGCACCACATGCGCGGGGTCGATGTCGTATCGTGCCGCATGCCCGCGCAGCCACTGGATCGCGCTGCCGACGTCCTGCACCGCGCCGGGGAACTTCGCTTCGCCGCTGAAGCGGTAATTGACGCTGGCGACGACATAACCGCGTGCCGCGAAACCGGCGAGTACGGCCGGGAAATCGCGAAACTCGCCGCCATCGCGTGCGGTGCGGTGCAGCCACGCCCCGCCATGTACGAACACCAGCACCGGATGCGGCCTACCCGCTTTCGGCGGCAGGTACAGGTCAAGCGTCAGCGGGCGGAAGCCCGACAGCTCGGCATAAGTGACATCGCGCTGGCTTTCGACACCGCCGGGATAGGGGATGGCGGGGGTGGGGAGATAGCGCGATTCGGCATCGTCGCGCTGTGCCATGGACGGGGCGGTGGGCAGCGCCAGCGCCGCGATCATGGCCGATACGAACATCCTCATCGCCGATATCCTTTCCGCTTTCGGCACCGCTATCGGCGCACGCCGCTTTCATCATGCTGTCATAGCGATTGCGCGACAGGCAGATGACAGCGAGACGCGTCGATAACGGCTGGTCACACGGACCGGGATCGGGTTGCTATAGTGCAGCCCGACACGATCAGGGGGAAGATGCTGGCATTACTGGCCTTTATCATGGTCGGCACGTTCATGACGCTGATCATGACGAAGCGGATGTCCGCGCTGGTCGCGCTGATCCTGATTCCCACCCTGTTCGCGATCGGCGCCGGCTTCTCCCAGGGGCTGGGCGAGATGATGGTGCGCGGCGTGATCGAGCTCGCGCCGACCGGCGTGATGCTGTTGTTCGCGATCCTTTATTTTGGGCTGATGATCGATGTCGGGCTGTTCGACCCGTTGATCCGCCTGATCGTGCGGCTGGTGCATGGCGATCCGATGCGCATCCTGATCGGCACCGTCGCGCTGGCGCTGACCGTGTCGCTCGATGGCGACGGCACCACCACCTACATGATCACCGTGTCCGCGCTGCTGCCGCTTTACAAGCATATGAAGATGGACCTGCGCATGCTCACCTGCCTGCTCATCATGTCGAGCGCGGTGATGAACATCGCGCCCTGGGGTGGCCCGACGGTACGCGCCGCGACCGCGCTGCATGTCGATCCGCGCGAATTGTTCGTCGGCCTGATCCCGGCGATGATCACCACCGCGGCCTGGACTTTCTTTGTCGCCTGGATCTTCGGCCGCCGCGAACGCCGCCGGCTTGCCGCGCTGGCGCTCGACGACGACAATGAACGGATCACCGCGCAGGAAGTGATCGACGAGGAGATTGGCGGCGACACGAGCATGCGGCGCCCGAAGCTGTTCTGGTTCAACCTGCTGCTCACCATCGGCCTGCTGGTCCTGCTGATCGCCGGCACGCTGCCGCTGGTGGTGATCTTCATGCTCGCCTTCGCGATCGCCGCGATGGTCAATTATCCCCGGTTGCAGCAGCAGAAGGAGCGGATTTCGGCGCATGCCGGAAACGCGCTCGGCACGGTCAGCCTGATCTTCGCCGCCGGCATCTTCACCGGCATCCTGTCGGGGACGAAGATGGTCGATGCGATGGCGGGGTCGGTGATCGACATCATCCCGCCTGCGCTGGGGCCCTATATGGCGCCGATCACCGCTTTGGTCAGCATTCCCTTCACCGTGCTGATCTCGAACGACGCCTTCTATTTCGGCATGTTGCCGGTGCTCGGCCAGACCGGCGTGCAATATGGGCTGACCCCGATGGAGCTGGCGCGCGCATCGCTGATCGGCCAGCAGATTCATCTGCTCAGCCCGCTGGTCGCCTCGACCTATCTGCTCGTCGGCCTCGCCGGGGTCGACCTTGGCGATCACCAGCGTTTCACCTTCCGCTGGGCGCTCGGCTCCTGCGCGGTGTTCATGGTGACCTGCCTGCTTCTCGGCGTGTTTCCCTTCTTCAAGGGATAGCTGGCACACTCTTGAGACAATTACCGTCTAGGTGCAGTCGTGAAGAGTGCGACTGGAGTGGTCATGCGGCGTGTGAGTTTTTTCCTGTTCCTGATGTCCACCACCATGGCGGTACCGGCGTTCGCGCAGGACGCGCCGCCGGAGCAGCAGAACGTTGAGACTGATTCGCCCGCCGATGACTCCGACATCATCGTCCGCGGATCGCGCAACCTGCCGGGATCGGTAATCGGCGATATCCCGCCGGAAAAGCAGATCGGTGCGGCGGAAATCCGCTCCTATGGCGTCAGCTCGATCTCCGACCTGCTCGACGAACTGGCGCCGCTGACGGGGAGCGGCCGCGGCAGTGGCGGTGCGCCGGTGGTGCTGCTCGACGGCAAGCGCATCTCGGGCTTTACCGAAATCCGCGACATCCCGACCGAGGCGATTCAGCGGGTCGAGATCCTGCCCGAGGAGGTTGCGCTGAAATATGGCTATCGCGCAGACCAGAAAGTCGTGAACGTGGTGCTGCGCCGCCGTTTCAAGGCGACGACGCTCGAGGCGGCCGACCGCGCGGCGACCGCGGGCGGGCGCAACACCGCACAGGGCGATGCCGACCTGCTCAGCATCCGGCGCGGCGGGCGGTTTAACCTGCACTTGAAATATCAGGGCAGTTCGGCGCTGACCGAGGCCGAGCGCGACATCAATCCGCTGCCGAGCCAATTCTCGACCCAGGGCAATATCGTCGGTGTGCGGAGCGACACCAATCCCCAGGGCGAGATCGACCCCGCACTAAGCGCGCAATTCGGATCGCCGGTAACAGTGGCGGGCGTGCCCACAGGTGCGGCCTCCGGCATTCCGTCGTTCGGCGACTTCCTCGCCACCGCCAATCGCCCGACGGCCAGCGATCCGCGCCCTTATCGCACCTTGCTGCCGTCGAGCAGCAATTTCAGCGCGAATGCGGTCTATGCCCGAACGATCTTCGGCAATGTCTCGGCCACGCTGAACGGCGAACTCGAAACCAGCGACAGTATCAGTACCAACGGGCTGCCCGGTGTGTCGCTTGGGCTTGCGGCCGGCAATCCCTTTTCGCCCTTCGCGACCGACGTGACGCTCAACCGCTCGCTCGACGCCTTCTCGCCGCTCAGGCAGCGCAACTCCACTGTCTCCGCCCATCTCGGCACGACGCTCAACGGCGCGATCTCGACCTGGCAATGGTCGCTGACCGGCACCTATGACCGCAGCGAGAACAGGACGATCACCGATACCGGCGTCGATACCGCGGCATTCCAGGCGCGGCTCAATGCCGGCGATCCGACCGCCAATCCGTTCGGCCCGCTCGGCCTGACGGAATTTGGTGCCGGCCGCGCCAATCGCGCTTATGCCACTTCGAACAATCTCGATGTCGATGCCCTGTTCACCGGCAGCCTGTTCAAGCTGCCGGCCGGCGCAGTCGCGACGAGCATCCGCGTTGGCGCGCAGAGCAACGATTTTTCCAGCCGCACCTATCGCGCCGACATCGTGTCGCCGGGCCAGGTGTCGCGCGATATCGTCAATGGCCAGATCAATGTCGACCTGCCGATCGCCAATAAATCGAAGGATGTATTGAGCGCGCTCGGCAAGCTGTCGGCCAATGTCAATTTTGCCGCGGACCATCTGTCGGACTTCGGCACGCTGACCACCATCGGCTATGGTGCCAACTGGTCGCCGGTCGAGGGCGTGCGAGTGATCGTGTCACATACCGATCAGGACAATGCACCGACCGCGCAACAGCTTGCCAATCCGCAGATCATCACCCCCAATGTGCGCGTGTTCGATTATCTGCGCGGTGAAACGACGACGGTGTCGATCATCTCGGGCGGGAATGCCGATCTGCGGGCCAATAACAGCCATGTGACCAAAGTCGGGCTAACGCTCAATCCGTTCAGCAAGACCGACCTGACCCTGACTGCCAGTTATGTGAAGAGCCGAACCGACGATCCGACCGCCTCCTTCCCCTCGGCCAGCGCGTCGCTCGAGGCGGCGTTTCCCGGTCGCTTCACGCGCGATGCGACCGGGGCGTTGATCCGGGTCGACACGCGTCCGATCAACTTCGCGCGCAGCGAGCGATCGGAACTGCGCTGGGGGATCAACTTCTCCAAGAGCCTCAAGTCGAAGATCCAGAAAGAAATCGAGGCGTTTCGCGCCGGCACCGGGCCCAATCCGTTCGAAGGTTTGAGGCGGCCGGGGCAGGATGGCGATCGCGGCGGACGGCGGGGCGGCGACGGGGCAGGGGGTGACCGGCCGGATGGCGGTGCGCCCGGCACCACTGCCGATGGCGGTACCCCCGATGGCGCCCGGCCGCGCTTCGGCGGCGGGCGTGGCAGCGGAGGCGGCTTTGGTGGTCGCGGCGGCGGTGGTGGCCGGGGCGGCGGGCGGCTGCAGTTCGGCATCTTCCACACCTGGCACTTCACCGACAAGGTGCTGGTCGCCGATAACGGGCCAAGCCTCGACCTGCTCAACGGCGATGCGATCGGTAGTGGCGGCGGCCAGTCGCGGCATGAGGTGCAGCTGCAGGCCGGTTACACCAACAATGGCGCGGGCTTGCGGCTGTCGGGCAATTATCGCAGCGGCACGCGCGTCAATGGCGGCACACCCGCCGCGCCCGAGCCGCTCGCCTTTTCCGCGCTGACCACTCTGAACGTGCGGTTGTTCGCCGATCTCGGCCAGCGGCTCGAACTGCTCAAGAAGCATCCCTGGCTGCGTGGCACGCGGATCACCTTGTCGTTCGACAATGTGTTTGACAGCCGCCAGCGCGTGACCGACGTGAATGGCGAGACGCCGATCAGCTACCAGCCCGACTATCTCGACCCGCTCGGCCGCACCGTGCGATTGAGTATCCGCAAGCTGTTCTGACCTTAGGCCGCGAAGGTTTCCGCCGGGATCGAATACAGGACATCCGCCTTCGCCGTCGCCGCTGCCTTCAGCCCCATCGCTTCCGGCACGATCTGCGCGACATAGAATCGCGCCGCGGCCGTCTTCATCGCCAGGAAGGCAGGGTCGCCATCCGACGTCGCTGCGATCCGGCCCTGCCGCTCCATCAGCCAGCCGCATACCGCGGTCGAGAGCATGGTCAGGAAGGGATAGCTCGCGGCGAGTTTGTCATCCGCGTCGAGCGTCATCAGGCCGCGGCCAATCTCCTCGCAGGTGTCGATCAGCGTGATCAGCCCCTGATCCTCCGCCTCGGCGCGCATATCGGCGATCAGTTGCGCGAATACAGCTCCATTAGCGAGGCCGAGCTTGCGCCCGACCAGATCGGCGGCCTGGATGCCGTTGGTGCCTTCATAGATCGGGGTGATGCGCGCCTCGCGGAACAGCTGCGCTGCGCCGGTCTCCTCGATATAGCCCATGCCGCCATGGACCTGGATGCCGAGCGAGGTGACCTCGCAGCCGATATCGGTGCCATGTGCCTTGGCCAAAGGCGTGAGGATCTCGAGCCGGTCCTGCGCGCCGGCCTCGCCGAGCGCGGCACGATCGACCTGTGCTGCTGCGAGATAGACCAAAGCACGAGCCGCCTGGGTCTGCGCCTTCATGCGCAGCAGCATGCGGCGGACATCGGGATGCTCGATGATCGCGACCGACTCGCGGCTGGTGGAACCTGCCCGGGCCGACTGGATCCGCTCGCGGGCATAGCCGACCGCGGTCTGGGTCGCGCGCTCGGCGATCTGCACGCCCTGCAGCCCGACATTGAGCCGCGCATTGTTCATCATCGTGAACATCGCGCGGATGCCGCCAAATTCGCCGCCGATCAGCTCGCCGATGCAATCGTCATTGTCGCCGAAGCTCAGCACGCAGGTCGGCGAACCATGCAGGCCCATCTTGTGTTCGATCGACACCACCCGGACATCGTTGAAGTCGCCCGGCGTGCCGTCCGCGTTCAGCCGGTATTTCGGCACCAGGAAAAGCGAGATGCCCTTGGTTCCGGCCGGCGCGTCGGGCGTGCGGGCGAGGACGAGGTGGACGATGTTCGGCGCCATGTCGTGATCGCCGAACGAAATGAAGATCTTGGTGCCCTTGATCGACCATTTGCCGTCGCCGAGCGGCTTCGCGCTGCTGCGCAATGCGCCGACATCGGATCCGGCCTGCGGCTCGGTCAGGTTCATCGTGCCGGTCCATTCGCCGGTCGCGAGATGCGGCAGATACAGCGCCTGCTGTTCGGGCGAGCCGTGATGCGCCAGCGCCTCGATCGCCCCGACGGTCAGGGTCGGTGCAAGCGCGAAGCTCATATTGGCGCCGCCCAGCGTGTCGAGCACTGCGGTCTGGATCGCGAAGGGCAGGCCCTGGCCGCCAAACTCCTCCGCCACGCCGATTGTGCCCCAGCCGCCCTCGACATAGTCGTGATAGGCCTTCACGAACCCGTCGGGCATGACCACGCCTTCGGGCGTCCATTTCGCGCCGACCGTATCGCCTGCGCGGTTGAGCGGCGCCCATTCGCCCTCCGCCAGCTGACCGACGCCGTCGAGCACCGCGTCGACCACATCGGACGAGGCAGCGGCGAAGCGTTCGCTTTCCGCCAGCTCGCCGATGCCGACGATATGATCGAGCACGAAACGCTGGTCTGCGGTGGCTGGCGTGAACACGGGGGCAGGTCCTCTTATCTCTCAGGCTTCCTGCGGCTATAGCGCGCCCGATGACCGTTCCAAGCCCAACGATGACGACTCGCGTCCTGCACTATGGCGCTGACGCGATCGCCGAGGCGTCGCAGCTGATCGCGGCGGGCGGAATCGTCGCCGTCCCGACGGAGACGGTATACGGCCTTGCCGCCGACGCGACCGACGCGCGCGCGGTCGCCGCGATCTACGCCGCCAAGGGCCGACCGAGCTTCAATCCGCTGATCGTGCATGTGCTCGATCTGGCCGCGGCGCAGCAGTTGGCGGTGTTCGACGATATGGCGCTGCGGCTGGCCGAGGCGTTCTGGCCCGGCCCGCTGACCCTGGTCCTGCCGCTCGCCAGGGATGCGCCGGTCGCGTCGCTGGTCACGGCCGGCCTGTCGACCATCGCGATCCGCATGCCTGCGCACCGCGCGATGCGCGCGCTGCTCGCCGCGACGGGCAAGCCGCTCGCTGCGCCGTCCGCCAATGCGAGCGGCGGGATCAGCCCGACCCGCGCGACGCATGTCGTGGCCAGCCTTGGCGGGCGAATTCCGCTGGTCATTGACGATGGTGCGACCGAGGCAGGGCTGGAATCGACGATCGTGGGCATAGCGGGCGGGCTGCGGATCCTGCGGCCGGGGCCAATCACCGAGGACGCTCTTCATGATCTCTTTCCCGGCGAAGGCCGGGGGCCAGCTCCACCGTCCGCCGTTACTGGACCCCGGTCTTCGCCGGGGAAGCCGCCAGTGACCGCGCCCGGTCAGCTTGAAAGCCACTACGCGCCCAGCAAGCCGCTCCGCCTCAACGCCACGTCCGCAAATCAAGGCGAGTGGCTGATCGGCTTCGGAGCGATCGCCGGTGACGAAACCCTGTCGGAGAGCGGTGATCTTGGCGAAGCCGCAGCGCGGCTGTTCGATTTGCTCCACCGTGCGGATGCAAATGACCGCCCGCGGATCGCGGTCGCGCCGATCCCGCACGATAGTCTCGGTATTGCAATCAATGACCGATTGCGCCGTGCGGCACACCGCGATTGAGCATCTTTACGAAGTCGCAACGATAGGTCATCTTCTTCCGCGCAAGATATAAGGGGAGAGCAACATGACCAATACGCAACGCGGACTCGCGGAGTTTCTCGGTACATTCTGGCTCGTCTTTGGCGGTTGCGGCAGCGCGGTGTTCGCCGCTGCCTTTCCGGAGGTGGGCATCGGGCTGGCGGGCGTCTCGCTTGCCTTTGGTCTGACCGTGCTGACCATGGCCTATTCCATCGGCCATATCTCGGGCTGCCACCTTAACCCGGCGGTGACCATCGGCCTGTGGGCCGGTGGGCGTTTCGCCGCGAAGGATATCCCGCTCTACGTCATCGCCCAGGTACTCGGCGCAGTCGTCGCGGCGGGCCTGTTGTTCGTCATCGCCAGCGGCAATCCCGATTATTCGCTCGCGGCCAACGGTCTCGCCGCCAATGGTCTCGCCGATCATTCGCCCGGCCATTATTCGCTTCAGGCCGGCCTGATTGCGGAGGTCGTGCTGACCTTCTTCTTCCTGCTCGTGATCATGGGCTCGACCGACACGCGCGCACCGGCCGGCTTCGCGCCGATCGCGATCGGCCTCGCGCTGACCCTGATCCATCTGATCAGCATCCCGATCACCAACACCTCGGTGAACCCGGCGCGCAGCACCGGTCCGGCGCTGATCGTCGGTGGCTGGGCGCTGACCCAGCTGGTCTGGTTCTGGGTCGCGCCGATTGCCGGCGGCATCCTTGGCGGGCTTGTCTACAAGGCGCTCGGTGCCGATGCGAAGCCCAAGCCGCCGATCGAAGGCGAGGCGCTTTAAGCGCGTAGCGTTTGCAAAGCAGGCTCGATTGCCCGACGGAAGCCCGGCCCGATCGCCGGGCTTTTTGTCGAAGCACCTGCCATTGAGCGGGAGTAGAATGCCCTGTTGTCCGCGCAGCTGACGGTCGAGCTACTTCTCGACCTGCCAGTCGGGCTGACAAAAGCCAGTCATCGCTTGATCGGTCGGGTTCAGTGGAGACCGATCAGCCTGGCATGCTTCCGGACCCGGGAAAAGGGATAGGGTTGCCTGATCAGACCGCCAATGGGAGGGCGGCTGATTTCGATAACCGCTGAGCACGATCGACTGGAAATGGCACCTTACCGTGTAGATCGGCTTGATCGCATGATGGCTGGCCGTTGCCCGTTGTCGCGCAGGCCTGCAGTGCTCACGGCGCGTCAGCACGCGATCAATGTTGATTGGCGGGCAGCCACCCTCGCCTGGCTCTGCGCAACCATCACGAAAGCGGTCGAGGGTCAGGGCAATGCCAAGCTCTATCGAGGTCGGCTTGTATTCAACTTCCCGCGCCGCTCCTGCTGAGGGACAGATTGCCAGCCCAAGGATGAACCCTACCGCACCTGTCCGTTTCCAGTCCCCCGGCATTTCGATCATGTGACTGATCTTTCACGGTTTGCGGTTGCCTCAATCCGCCCCCCGTACCCCGCCCCCGAATCCGCCATAGTCAGGCCGTCTCCGCCGCCTTGATCCGCGCGGCGAAGCTCTTCCGGAGCTTCTTCAGCTTGGGCGGGATCACGGCTTGGCAATAGGGATTACGCTGTCCTTCGCCCTGCCAATATTCCTGGTGGTAGTCCTCCGCCGGATACCAGTCGGTCAGCGGTTCGATCGTCGTCACGATCGGGCCGCTGACGTCGATCGCGGCGCGCGCCATCGCCGCGCGGGCTTCGGTCTCCTGTTCGGGCGAATGCGGGAAGATCGCCGAGCGGTACTGTGTGCCGACATCGTTGCCCTGGCGGTTGAGCTGCGTCGGATCATGCGTCGCGAAGAACATGTCGAGCAGGTCCCCATAGCTGACCTGATCGGTATCGAAGGTCACGCGGATCGCCTCGGCATGGCCGGTATCCCCGCCGCAGACCTGGCGATAGGTCGGGTTGGGCACGGTCCCGCCGATATAGCCGCTCTCGACCTTTTCCACGCCGATCACGTCATTGAACACCGCTTCGGTGCACCAGAAACACCCGCCCGCCAGCGTAGCCACTTCGCTTGCCATGATAAGCTCCTCGTTTTGTCTCACTAAGATAGGATCGCGGTGGCGTGAGGCAATCCGCGCTGATAGGCGGACACGCGAACGAAGCGAGGTCAAGACGATGCGCGACATGACGGTGCTGGTGACGGGTGGAGCGGGCTATATCGGCAGCCATGCGGTGCTGGCGTTGCTCGATGCCGGGTACCAGGTCGTGGTGGTCGACAACCTCGTCACCGGCTTCGCGTGGGCGGTCGATAGTCGCGCGACCCTGATCGAGGCGAATATCGAGGATGATGGCCGCGTGCGCGCCGCGATTCGCGGCCATCACGTCAGGGCGATCATGCATTTCGCCGGCTCGGTGGTGGTGCCGGAATCGGTCAGCGATCCGCTCAAATATTATCGCAACAATACGGTGGCCAGCCGGTCGCTGCTGGAAAGCGCGGTCGCGGAGGGCGTGCCGCATTTCATCTTTTCCTCGACCGCCGCGACCTATGGCACGCCGGCGACGGAGACGGTGTCCGAGAACAGCCCGACCGTGCCGATCAATCCGTACGGCATGTCGAAGCTGATGACCGAGGCAATGCTGCGCGATGTCGCGGCGGCGCACCCGGTCAACTATGCGGCGCTGCGCTATTTCAACGTCGCCGGTGCCGATCCGCAGGGCCGCAGCGGGCAATCCACTGCCGGCGCGACCCATCTGATCAAGGTCGCAGTCGAGGCTGCAACCGGCAAACGCTCCTCAGTGGCGGTGTTCGGCAATGATTTCGATACGCCCGACGGGACCGGGGTGCGCGACTATATCCATGTCAGCGACCTTGCCGCGGCGCATGTCGCCGCGCTCGACCTGCTGATCGCCGATCCGGCGAAGAGCCACATCCTCAACGCCGGCTATGGCCATGGCTTCTCGGTCATGCAGGTGCTCGACGCGGTCGACCGGGTCACCAATCGTACGATCGAGCGCCGCATCGAGGGGCGCCGCGTCGGCGACCCGGCGGCATTGATCTCCGATAACAAGGCGATCCTGGCAACGCTCGACTGGACGCCGCAGCGCGACGATCTCGACACGATCGTCGGCGATGCGCTGGCCTGGGAGCGCAAGCTGGCCGAGCGGCAATGAGTGGTGCACGGATCGGGACCGAGACACCGCGATCGGCACGGCTCGCAGTTCTGATTCCCTTCACCATCGTCACCTTGATCTGGGGGTCGACCTGGCTGGTGATCAAAGGTCAGCTTGGGGTCGTGCCGCCGAGCTGGTCGGTCACGTATCGCTTTCTCATCGCCGGCTGCGTGATGCTGGCCTGTGCCGTGTACCGACGCGAACCGCTGCGGCTCGATGCGCGCGGCTGGGCCTTTGCAGCGGCGCTGGGGCTGACGCAATTCTGCCTGAACTTCAATTTCGTCTACCGCGCGGAAGGCTATGTCACCTCCGGTCTGGTTTCGGTGGTGTTCGCGCTGATGCTGGTGCCCAACGCGCTGTTCGCCCGGATCTTCCTTGGCCAGCGGATGGGCGGGCAATTGCTTGTCGGTTCTGGAGTGGCGATCGCGGGCATCGCCTTGCTGTTCCTCCATGAAGCGCGGTCGGGCGCCTCCGGCACGCACGCTGCGCTGGCCGGCATCGGCATCACGCTTTGCGGCGTGTTGTCCGCCTCGACTGCCAACATCATGCAGGGAACCCAGACCGCCAAACGCTACCCCATGATGACGATGCTCGGCGCGGCGATGCTGATCGGCGCCGCGATCGACGCGCTGCTTGCCTGGATTCTGACCGGGCCGCCGGTGTTCGATGCGCGCCCTACCTATATCCTTGGCCTGCTCTATCTCGGCGTGATGGCCTCAGCGGTCGCGTTCACGCTCTATTTCAACGTGCTCAGGGTGATCGGCCCGGCCAAGGCGGCCTATTCGGGGGTGATCGTGCCGGTCATCGCGATGCTGCTGTCGACGATCTTCGAGGGCTATCGCTGGTCGCTGCTTGCCGGCGCGGGCGCGGTGCTGGCGATGATCGGGCTGGTCATCGCACTCAGGGCGCGCAGGCCGAACCGGTAATCGGGATAAATCGGGCGCCAGCCGAGTACCCGTTTCGCCTTGCCGTTCGCGACCCGCCGGTTCTCGGCATAAAAGGCGCGCGCCGCCGGTGAGAGCGTGGCGAGATCGACCAGCGGCGGGGCGGGGCGGCCGAGCAGACGCGCCGCGAATGTCATGACCTCATCCTGCCCGCACGGCATGTCGTCGGCGAGATTATATGCGCCCGGCGGCGCAGCGAGCGCAGCGACCACGCCGTTGACAATGTCGTCGACATGCACCCGGCTGAAGACCTGATCGGGCAGATCGACACGGTGCGCGCGACCTTCTGCCACGCGCTCGAGTGCCGAGCGACCGGGGCCGTAGATGCCGGGCAGCCGAAATACACGCGCGCCAAGCTCCAGCCAGCGCCCGTCTGCCACCGAGCGGGCGGCGCGCCGGCCGACGATCGGCGCGCTTTCATCGACCCAGCCGCTGGCCGCATCGCCATAGACGCCGGTCGAGGAGAGATAGCCAAGCCATGCTGGAGAGCCTGCCAGCGCGTCGCGATAGGCGGCCAGCACCGGATCGGCATCCTCCTCCGGCGGGACGGACGACAGGATATGGCTGGCGGCGGCGATCTCGGGCAGCACGCTCGCGGGGTCGGTCAACGGAATCGTGTCCGCGCGCCGGTCCCGCGACGTGCCGGTCACTCGCCATCCTTCACCGCGCAGCCGATCCGCAAGCCGGCCCGCCGTATAGCCGAGCCCGAAGATCAGCAGCGACGGCATTTACTGGTCGAGCTTCAGGTCCGGCTTGACCATCGCCGCGCCGGGAACATGATCCTTCTTCCACTGCATCGACATGCGCACGCGTGTCGCCCCCGAGGGGTGGTCGAAGAACAAGGCTTCCTCGATCGGGCCGGGTTCGATCTTGCGATATTCCGACAGCCGCATCGCGATCTTGGCGAAGCCGTCGGGCTCGCGCGCGACGTTCAGGCCAAAGGCGTCGGCCTCGCTTTCGTTCACCCGGATGATCGTGTTGAGGACAGGGGTCAGCACCAGCGCCGCCACCGCCGCCATCAACGCGAGGACCGGCGTCGCGGCAGGATCGGCAATGCCGCGCACCTGCCAGCGTGCGCCATGGCGCCGGATCATCGCCGGGCCGGCGCGATAGACGATGCCGAACAGGATCAGCAGGATCACCGCGAACATCGCGATCATCTTGGTCACATGATTGAGCACATAATGGCCCATCTCATGTCCCATCACCGCGGCGATCTCGTCCGGCGCCGTGCGATTGAGCAGATTGTCGTTAAGCGAGATGCGGATCGTCGGTCCCAGGCCCGAGACATTGGCCGAGATGCGCTTGGTCTGTTTCGACGCATCGAACAGATAGACATGTTCGGCGGGGATATTGTTCGACCTGGCCATCGCGACGATCCGGTCGCGGACCGGCCCGTTCGGCAGCTCGGTATATTTGTTGAACAACGGCGCGATGAACACCGGACCGATCAGCGCGCCGAACAGGGCGAAGACGATCATCGTGCCCGCGCCCCAGATCCACCAGGTCCGGCGAAAGCGGCGGATCACGGCGAACAGCGCGGTCAGCAGGGCCATGTTGATGAGGATGCCGATCGCCAGGCCGATCGCCTGTTCGCCGAACCAGGCGATGAAGGACTGGTTCATCAGTCCGTACTGCTTCTCGCGGAAATAGCCGGTGTAGATCGTCCAGGGCAGCGCGATCAACGTGCTGACAAGCGTGAAGGGCACGGCGTAAAGTGCGGTCTGGAGCCAACGCCGTTTGACCAGCCGTTCCGACCAGTCGCGGAACCGCGCCGACAGGCCGGTCGGGAGAAGCGCGAGATAGGAGGCGATGGCGACCAGCGCCGACCATAATGTCAGCCAATAGCCGCCTTCGAAATACGCGTCGGACTTGGCGCGTGCGGGACCCTGCAGCACATCGAGATAGGCGCGCGTCGCCTGATCGACGTCAAAGCCGGGATTGGCGGCATGGGCTATGGCAGGTAGCATGGCGGCGGCGAACGCGATGCCGCTCCAGATGATTGCCTTGCGCATCGTTGCTCCCCCAATTTGCACAAGCCGTCACCCTGGACTTGTTCCGGCATCCACCGTGCCATGAAAGCCTGAGCCTGCGGTAGTGCGGCACCGTGGATCCCGGAGCAAGTCCGGCATGACGAAGGTAGAGCTATTTTCCCGCGCGTCTGTTCATGCGAAACGAGCAGAGACGAAGGCAGTCCCTATCGCGCGCCATATCCCTTGTAGAGCAGGCCGAAGAAATCGCCCTTGTTCCAGCGTGGCCGGTCGTCGCCATCAGCGATCTCGCGCGCGATCGCATAGTTCGCGTCAACGAAGCGGATGCCCTGCGCCCAGTCGATCGGCAGTGATATCTCGTCCGAGGGTTGATGGTAATTGTCGGCGAAGAATTTGGCCCAGGCCGCCTTGCCCGCGCCAGCCTGGCCGGGCCACAGAAAGACCGAGGGAATACCCTGCTGCACGAAGCGGTAATGGTCGGAGCGCACGAAGATCGCCTGGGACGGATCGGGATCGGGCGACATGGTCACGCCGACTCCGGCGACCGCCTTGCTGACGATCGGGCCGAGCGTCGAGCGGTCGGCGCCGAACACCACCATATCCTCGAAGCGATAGGTGAGCAGCGGCATATCGAGATTGACGTCGGCGACGATGGCTTCCTTCGCCACGGTCGGGTGTTTTGCGAAATAATCGGAGCCGACCAGGCCCTTTTCCTCGGCAGTGACGGCAAGGAACATGATGGTGCGGCGCGGCGGCTTGCCGCTCGCCTTGAAACGCTTCGCTTCCTCGATCAGCGAGGCGATGCCGACCGCATTGTCCTCCGCGCCATTGTTGATCGTGTCACCGGTCGCATCGGGCTTGCCCACGCCGATATGATCGAGATGTGCGGACAGGATGACGATTTCCTTGCCGACCTTCGGGTCCGTCCCCGGAATGATCCCGGCGACATTGGCGCTCGATTCCGGCTCGAAGCTGGTCTTCAGCGCAACGGTCAGCGTGCCGGGCAGTTCGACTGCCTTGAACCTGGTTTCGCTGTTGTTGGCCTGTTTGAGCATGTCCTCCCACTTGACCTTCGCCCCGGCGAACAGCTTGGCCGCGCCCGCCGCGCTGATCGTGCCAAGGCCCGGGGCGCCGGCGTTTTCGCCGGTGCCGTCGGGATTGGCCCAGGTCGTGCGCGCCTCGTCCCAGTCGCGCGCCTGAGTGGCGAAGCTGCGCCCGCGCGCCAGGCCCGGCCGGTCGAGTATGATCGTACCGACAGCGCCATGATCGGCCGCGATCACCGCCTTGGTCGCGGGGCTGGCGAAATGCGCGCGCTCCTCGCTTTGCAGGCTGTTCGGCGCGCCGCCGAAATAGGCGACGATCTTGCCCCGCACATCGACACCGGCATAATCGTCGCGCTTCACATGCGGCGCGACGATGCCATAACCGACGAATACCACCGGCGCGTCGATCGCCGTTTCGCGCCGGCCCGGATTGGCGCCCGGCGTATAATCCTCCCCGAACACCAGCGCCTGGGGCGGTGCGCCGGCCTTGGACAGCACGAAATTGCCTTTGTCGGCCGCCTTGTAGGTGGTCAGCGGCACTTTCTGGATATAGCCGCCATCCTGGCCGGCCGGCCGCAGGCCGGCGGCATAGAATTGCGCCGCGACATATTGCGCCGCGATGTCGAATTCCGGGCTTCCCGCCTCACGCCCGCGCATCGCGTCGGAGGCGAGGAACATGACATGCGCTTTCATTGCCGCCTGATCGTCGGGCAGCACCGCGTTGACGATCGCGTTGATCGCGGCGGCGCTCCGCTTGGCGGGCGCGGGTGTCGGCGTTGGCGCCGGCGCGGTTTGGGGGACTGGCGCGGCCTGGGCAATTGTCGCTCCGGCCAGGCCAGCCAGCGCTACCACGCCGATTACTCGAAACATGCCCCGGTCCTTCTCGGCAATATGTGTGCTCCGCGGACTAGCATTGCTGCACCGTCACGCAAGAGTGTGAGATTTCAGTGGCCTGCCGCTCGTGCTCAACGTCCCGGCACGTGAGTGTGAGATTTTCGACGATCGCACGAAAATGAGAGATTTCTGTGGTGCAGCCCTTGCTACGTCCTGTAGATCGGCATCGATGTTAGACGTTCAGACCGCCACCGCCCATCCCGCCGTCACCCGCCGTGAGGATTATCGCCCGCCCGACTGGCAGGTACCCGAAATCGCGCTCGATCTCGATCTCGACCCGGCTTCGACGCGGGTCAATGCGACGCTCAACGTGGTGCGGACCAGCGCACATGATCGGCCGCTGGTGCTCGACGGCGCCGGGCAGACGCCCTTGTCGGTAAAGGTTGACGGCGTCGCGATCAACGACTGGCGGATCGAGGAGGATGCGCTGGTGATCCCGCTATCGGGGTCCGCACATGTGATCGAAACCGAGGTCGAGATCGCGCCCGACCGCAATACCCAGTTGATGGGCCTCTATGCCTCTGGCGGCAATCTGTGCACTCAGTGCGAGGCGGAAGGGTTCCGTCGCATCACCTTCTTCCCCGACCGGCCCGATGTCCTGACCCGTTACAAGGTACGCATGGCGGCGGACAAGGCGCGCTTCCCGGTGTTGCTCGCCAATGGCGATCCGGTCGGTGCGGGCGATCTGGGCGACGGGCGGCACTGGGCCGAGTGGCACGATCCTTATCCCAAGCCTTGCTATCTCTTCGCGATGGTCGCTGGCGATCTGGTCGCCAACCGCGCGACCTTCATCACGCGTTCGGGCCGCCAGGTCGCGCTGGGCATCTGGGTGCGTCCCGCCGACCTGCCCAAGACCGCGCACGCGATCGAGGCGCTCAAGACCTCGATGAAGTGGGACGAGGACGTCTATGGCCGCGAATATGATCTCGACGTGTTCAACATCGTTGCGGTCGATGATTTCAATTTCGGCGCGATGGAGAATAAAGGCCTCAATATCTTCAATTCGCGCTACATTCTGGCCGATGCGGAAACCGCGACCGATTATGATTTCGACGCGATCGCCGCGGTCGTTGCGCATGAATATTTCCACAACTGGTCGGGCAACCGGGTTACCTGCCGCGACTGGTTTCAGCTCTCGCTGAAGGAAGGCTTCACCGTCTTTCGCGATCAGAGCTTCTCAGCCGATCAGGGATCGGCGGCGGTCAAGCGGATCGAGGATGTGCGCGGCCTTCGCGCCGCGCAGTTCCCGGAGGATTCGGGTCCGCTGGCGCATGCGATCCGTCCCGACGCCTATCTCGAAATCTCCAATTTCTACACGGCCACGATCTACAACAAGGGTGCCGAGGTCATCCGCATGATGGCGACGATGCTCGGCCCGAAGCAATTCCGCGCCGCGACCGATCTCTATTTCGACCGCTTCGACGGTACGGCGGCGACCTGCGAGGATTTCGTGGCATGCATGGAAGAGGGCGGCGGCATCGACCTGACCCAGTTCCGGCTATGGTATTCACAGGCTGGCACGCCGCGCGTCTCCGCCTCGCTGACTCATGAACCCGGAAGCGGCCGCGCGGTGCTGAAGCTCGCGCAACGCATGCCGCCGACGCCCGGCCAGCCCGACAAGAAGCCTATGGTCCTGCCCCTCAAGCTCAAGCTGTTCGGTGCCGAGACCGCACAGCCGATCGGATCGGAACAGCTCATCCTGCTGTCGGATGCGGAAGAGCAGATCAGCTTCGAGACCGTCACCGAACGCCCGGTCCTGTCGATCAATCGCGGCTTTTCCGCGCCGGTGATCGTCGAGACCGACCGCTCGGCCGCCGATCTCGCCTTTCTCTCGGCGCATGACGACGATCCCTTTGCGCGCTACGAAGCGATGCAGCAACTGATGCTCGATACGCTGGTCGAGGGTGCGAAACATGGGCAGGCTGACCATGCTGCGGTGATCGCGGCGGTCGCCAATACGCTGCAGGACCCACATCTCGATTCGGCCTTCATTGCCGAAGCCGTACTGTTGCCGTCCGACAGCTTTATCGGCGATCAGATGGCGCTGGTCGATCCCGAAGCGATCTTCCGCGCGCGCGAGGCATTGCGCCGCGATCTCGGCCGAGCGCTCGAGGCACAGTGGCGTGCGGCCTATGACGGCGCGCGCGCCGCCAAGTTCGAATATTCCCCCTCGGCCAAGGGGCAGCGCCGCCTGAAGACAGTCGCGCTCGGCTATATCGCGGCAAGCGGTGCGGTCGATGCGGCGAGCCTGGCCTTTGGCCAGTTCGAGGCGGCGGACAATATGACCGACCGGCAAGGCGCACTGACCACATTGGTCAGCGGCAATGCGCCGGAGCGGATCGCGGCGCTCGACATCTTCTACAATCGCTACAGCGACAATGCGCTGGTACTCGACAAATGGTTCTCGACCCAGGCGCTCTCGGCACGCGATGATACGCTGGCGATGGTCACCGAACTGGCGCGCCACCGCGACTTCACGCTCGCCAATCCGAACCGCGCCCGCGCCTTGGTCGGGGCGTTCAGCGTCAACCAGCGCGCGTTCAATCAGGCGTCGGGCGAAGGCTATCGCTTCGTCGCCGATCAGTTGATCGCGCTGGACAAGCTCAACCCGCAGACCGCCGCCAAGCTGATCCCGCCACTTGGCCGCTGGCGCCGCTTCGATGAAGCGCGTGCGGCGATGATGCGGGCGGAACTGGAGCGGATCGTCGCGACGCCGGGGCTGTCGAAGGATATGTTCGAACAGGCGTCGCGAAGCCTGGCGGGATAGTGAATCTGATCGATCATCCCACTTAGGTTGCGCCGCTTGCTTGCTATCGCTGCGACCTTTCTGGTCGCTGGCTGCCACGCCCCGCCCCGCCGAAACATCAGCAGGCTGCGTTGCAGCGCGACGCGACCGCGGCATGCGCCTGTGAAGCCCAGATATCCGGGCCGGAGCGAGCGAATTGCTGGAAAGCGTTTGATGCTGCTTCGATGAGTTCCGAACGACTGATGGGTGCAGGATTGCTGCCCCCGGTTCGGTTTTTCGATTGACTGGTACGAGTGGTGTCGATCCCCGGCAGCTTTTAGCGAAACCCCGGGATCAGTGGCAGGACAAGCCAATCGGCTGATACATCTAAACCAAATTTCGGACCTGACACCCGGATATTCAGAGCCGATGTCATACCATTGCCAATCGGTCCTTGGCTTCAAGGCGGAGAAATTTGCCCCGGTTATGGGCGATCGACGAGAAGTCATGAACGCCTTTGAGGCCCAGAGTGTCGATCAGGTCGCCCTTGGCATACAGGGCGAATTTCCTGTTCAGGCTGAACCCCTCCAGGCATCCTATTTTGATGGATGGATGACGTGCGCTGATCCGGTTGGCGATCTCGGTAATTTCGGACCATGTTCTCGGAACGAATGTCTGTTCGTTGCTCGGCAGATAAATTCGATAGAGTAATATCGAGTTACTCCCCATCTCTCCCGAAGCCATGGCTGCAACCTCGTCCATATCGCTTTCCTGGGTGAAATCGAAAATGGGATATCGAACTTCGGTGAAAACATCGTGCGATGCGAGGATTCGCAAAACCTGGGTCACTTCCTGCATGTATTTTGAAAAAAGGCTGCTTTTTACCCCTGTAGTGTATTCAAATTCGTGAGGTCTGGATGCTTTGATATCGATCGCGGCATATTGACTGTACGGTGCGATGGCCCGTGCGAATTTCGCAGAAAATCCATTATGAGCGAAACCGATCTTGACGCCGAGATCGGCAAAATACTTCGCTAATGCCACGCTCTCGCGGATGAAGGTGGAGGGATCGCCTCCCGTCAAATAGGGTATTTTCTTGATTCCCGGATACGCCCCTGCCGCCTGCATTTCCGTCTCGATTTCGCGGACGACGTGATCGAAGGAGAAAGAGCGCGCGCCTACCGTCAGTTTTGTCTCGGGATCCTCATGCTGACTGCCCCGGCAACAGCTTGGGCACGCCATGTTGCAGCGGGCGAAAACGATGCACAGCGCTTCCAGTGGCGGATGACCGAATATCGTCTTCTCATCCAGTAAAAGCCTGTCCGAAATCGCCCCACCAAGCGGGGCCGGCATCAAACTCAGCTGACTTATCGGTTTATCGGACACGATCTGCCTCGGACTGGTTATATTGTTTCAGTGTGACGTGATGTGAGGAGATGGTTGTCGTCCACGTGATATGGTCGACCTTTCATCGCCCTCATCTTTGAGCCAATGCTGTTCCATTGGCGTCGCTGCTTGTCGCTTGCGGAGGCTTGCTGCTTGCCATCGCCAGAAGATCGATGAACGCATCCGGATAGCCGGCAACTTTCCGTAGCTCCGCCTGGAGTGGGCCACGCGGCGCCAGCGGCATGTCCAGCCTGATGGCCATGTCCCGCACCGTGTCGAGATAAGCCGTGTCCGAACCGTCATGAATATGGATCAGCCATTTGCAGCCGAAATACGCATGCCTGAGTTCGTCGGCGTCGACATAATCGATCATCTCCGCAATGTGGAGGATGCCGGCGTCATTCATCGCCTCACCGAAGGGGATATTCGCTTCGAGCGCATGACCTTCCTGGAGAACTTGTTCGATCGCCAGGCGTTCTGCCAAAGTGGAGCCCAGCATATATTTTGACCATACCTTGTTGCAGTAGGTATAATCTCCGAAATCACTGCCGAGTTCTTTAAGGTGGCGGCGCATCATTTGGGCGTGACGCGTTTCATCCCAGACCTGGCGTGCCATATCCAGTTTGAACTCGATCGGCATGTCGCGGAATTCGACAATGTTCCGCCCGCAAATCTCCATTGCGTTGATTTCTACGTCGATCCCCACCTGATGGAGCCAGCGTTGCATATGTTCGCCAAGCTCGATGAGATGGTCATAGTTCTGATGGCTCATCGGTTTGATGATTTGCTGTTCGGAATATTGCCAGGTTTCAGGTCGGCCTGGCTGATCGACCAGGGGCGGCACCGCCTCGGTTCCGAGATAGCTGTGCGAATTTGTGGCCGTGACGGGTGCCGGGAACGCAATATCCTGCCAATCGGCGGCGAAGGAGGAGATGATGGCAATCTGGTGATTGAGGGAAATTTCTGTCCCACGAAGGAGTATGACGGTAGGCTGATCACCAATTGGGTCCGTATTGGACATATACCATGCCAAATGCCGGCAAAGACCACTCAGTGTTCCGGAAAGAAACGCAGCCTGGCTCCGGACATCGTGCAGCGTAGCCGCGCTCGCCAGCCAGCGCTCATATTCATCCGTCGCAATCGGAGTCACATCCTTGGTCAGGAGTGTCTTGAGTCTGTAATGAAGATTGGCAACTTCTTCACCACAATGACCGATGAGCTGACCAAGCGCGATCTTGAAGTCTATGTTCTGCGTCGACCCGACCCAGGCGCTTGAATGTTCAATCACCCTGATCAGAGCGTATACGTATCCAGATAATGTCCTTTGTCTTTCAACGAAGGATCGCGTTTGCGCAATGCCGGCAAGTATACCGGATTGAGGCGTTTCGGTTCGAATCAAATCATCTCTGCCCAGCAAAGAAGGGGAATCTTCTGGTGCGCAGGAAGTAGATTTTCGATCATTCAACATGCGCTTGACTCACCTCTCAAATGATTTGTTTCATTAGAAAGACATTATGTGATGAATCAGTGTACTGAGGTAATCTATATCATAGATCGACACATTATTTGTGATTCAACTATATTGTCAAGCGTCGTGGAATGGGTGCAAGTTTTCGAAACGGAATCGGAATGAAATTTAAGACAATTTGATGAATGGGAAAAGATATAATGTTATTACTATAGAGCTTCCGTCCGGGTACGGGCAGGGGGATATGGGACATATCTGGTGCCCCATGTTTCCTGCCCGCGTCTCCTCGCGGCCCTGTCGTTAACGGCGATTCAATGGCGTTGCATGATGCTGCATGTTGGCGGTTGGGCAAACCGAGCGAAGCGTGCTTGCCCTGCTCTTTGACATGGCCGCGAAACGCCGGGCGATCATCGCCCTGTTTTGATCGCAACGGCCCCTGTTATTGCCCCTGTTCCGCCGCTGTTCTCATAACAGGGGCTGGGCCAGCCATGCTGCTGAAAACAAACGCGTAATCCGGCAGCCGAATCCAACATAACAGGGGCAGAAAAATACATTGTCGAAAACAGGGGATAACAGGGGCGACACGCTGACAGCGGCGGCCCAATCAGAGATTGTCCTGCCCTAGAAAAGCCGCCCGCCATTCGGCACCACCACGCTCGGGCTGAACAATACGACTTTCCCCTCGGCATCGGGAAAGCCCAGCGTCAGCACTTCGGACATCATCGGGCCGATCTGGCGTGCCGGGAAATTGACCACCGCCGCGACCTGGCGTCCGGGCAGCTCCTCCAGCGTGTAGTGTTCGGTAATCTGCGCCGAGGACCGCCTGATCCCGATCGTCGGACCGAAATCGATCGCCAGCTTGTAGGCCGGCTTGCGCGCCTCGGGAAAAGGCAGCGCCTCGACGATCGTGCCGATGCGGATATCGACGGCCAGGAAATCGTCGAAGCCGATCGTCGGCGCGGCCGCCGCCGCCGGGTCATGCGTCGCGTGCATCAGAGATCGAAGTCCACATCGTCATAATGTTTGGGCGGGGTGATCCCCTCCATCCGCTCCGACAGCAGGGGTCGGAAGCTCGGACGGCTCTTCAGCCCGCGATACCAGCGCGCGGTCTGTTCATGATTCTTCCAGTCGATCCCGCCGAGATAATCTGTCACCGAAATCTGTGCCGCCGCCGCCAGGTCGGCGAGGCTCATCGTCGATCCTGCCATCCAGTTGTGATGGTCGAGCAGATAATCGGTATAATCGAGGTGACGCACTGCCGCCTTCATTGCCTCGCGCAGCACCTTGGAATCGGGCGATTCCTTGGTCACCAGCCGCTTCTCCATCCGTTCGCGGAGCAGCGGTGCGGTGATATCGGCGAAGAATTGCGTGTCGAACCAGGCGACCAGCCGGCGGATTTCGGCGCGATTGACCGCCGTGCCATTGATCATCGCCGACTTCTCGACCGTTTCCTCGAGATATTCGCAGATTGCCATCGAATCCATCAGCAGGATTTTCCGTGCCGGATCGATCATCACCGGCACTTGGCCGGCGGGGTTCATGTCGAGGAATTCGTCACGTCGCTCCCATGGCGATTCGCGCACGAGATCGTAACCGACGCCCTTTTCGCCGAGCAGAAGCCGGACCTTGCGTGAAAAAGGACATAGAGGGAATTGATGGAGTTGCCACATCCCTGCCTACTTAACGCGAGGCGCAGGGACGTCCAGCGCTTGACGTCAGTTGTCGTGCGAAGATCGGGCTTTCTCGCCATCGCGGGCGGATTTGAGCACGCGGCGCAAGCGGTTGGCGGTGGCGCGCAACTCGCCGCTCATCGTCGCGGCATCGCCAGCCACCGTTCCAGCAGCGGCAACGGCATTGCGGGTCTGGTCATGGAGGTCACGATCGAATGCGGGATCGTCGCGCCTGACCAGTGTACCCAAGGTATCGTCCGACCGCACATCGTCTTGCGGATCGGTATAGCGTGCGAGCGGACCGACCCGCGTGTCGAGGATTGCGTTCGCCAGGTCGCCGATGATCCCAGCGATCCCGTCCTGAACCGCGGGATCCGACAGAGTGCGCGCCAGCTTGTCCGCCGAACGCTCCGTATCCGGGACGCGATCCTGCGCCATGACCGGGGTGGTCATGGCAAGGCCCAGGGAAAGCAACAGGGTCAGTCTCATCGGAGCACCGTCGACTCGAATACCAGCGATATCCATAGCATAGCGGGCGATTGAACGCGACCCCGACCTATTCCGCCGCGACCATCTCCACGCTGTCGTCGAGCGGATGGCTCAGTCGGGTGAGCATTTCCTTCGGCACGACCTGCCAGAAGCGGTCGACCACCCGGCCCCAATCGTCGAGCAGGCTGCCCGACCATTTGGAATCGGTTGCGGCATGATGCGCGCGGACCAGATTGAGCAGCACCGATTCCCAATGCATCGACGATAGTCGCTGCCAGGTGATGCTTTCCGGATTGGCGCGGCGTGCGAAGCTGCCGTCCTCGTCATAGATGAACGCCATGCCGCCGGTCATGCCGGCGCCGAAATTGGTGCCGACCGCGCCGAGCACGACCGCCACGCCGCCGGTCATATACTCGCAGCCATTGGCGCCGCAGCCTTCGACCACCACGGTCGCGCCCGAATTGCGCACCGCGAAACGCTCGCCCGCCTGGCCCGCCGCGAGCAGGCTGCCCGAGGTCGCGCCGTAGAGGACGGTGTTGCCGATGATCGTGTTCTGCTGGCTGACCAAAGGCGAGCTGACCACCGGCCGGACGACGATCTTGCCGCCCGACAGGCCCTTGCCGACATAGTCGTTGGCGTCGCCGAACACCTCCAGCGTCACGCCCTTGCACAGGAATGCACCCAATGACTGGCCGGCCGAGCCGCGCAGCCGGACATGGACATGCCCGTCGGCGAGCGTCGACATGCCGAACTTGGCAGTGATTTCGCTCGACAGGCGCGTGCCGACCGCGCGGTGCGTGTTGCGCACCGAATAGGTCAGCTGCATCTTCTCACCGCGCGAGAACACCGCTGCCGCGTCCTTGATCATCTGCGCATCGAGGCTGTCCGGCACTTCGTTGCGGAAGCTGGTCAGCGAGAAGCGGCGCTGATCGTCGGGCGCATCGACCTTGGCGAGGATCGGGTTGAGATCAAGATCGTCGAGATGTTCGGCACCACGGCTGGTCTGGCGCAGCAATTCGGTGCGGCCGATCACCTCGTCCAGGCTGCGGAAGCCGAGCCGGGCGAGGATGTCGCGCACTTCCTCGGCGATGAAGGTCATCAGGTTGATGACCTTTTCCGGTGTGCCGGTGAACTTCGCGCGGAGGCGCTCGTCCTGCACGCACACACCGACCGGGCAGGTGTTGGAATGGCACTGCCGCACCATGATGCAGCCCATCGCGACGAGGCTGAGCGTGCCGATGCCGAATTCCTCGGCGCCGAGGATCGCGGCGATCACCACGTCACGGCCCGTCTTCAGTCCGCCATCGGTCCTGAGCTTGATCCGCCCGCGCAGGCCATTGAGCGTCAGCGTCTGGTTGACTTCGCTCAGCCCCATTTCCCACGGCGTGCCGGCATATTTGATGCTGGTCTGCGGACTCGCGCCGGTGCCGCCGACATGGCCGGAGACGAGAATGACATCGGCATGCGCCTTGGCCACGCCGGCTGCCACGGTGCCGATCCCGGCCGAGCTGACCAGCTTCACGCAGACGCGCGCACGTGGATTGATCTGCTTCAGGTCGTAGATCAGCTGCGCCAGATCCTCGATCGAATAGATGTCATGGTGCGGCGGCGGCGAGATCAATGTCACGCCCGGTGTCGCATGGCGCAGCTTGGCGATAAACTCGGTCACCTTGAAACCGGGCAGCTGCCCGCCCTCGCCAGGCTTGGCGCCCTGCGCGACCTTGATCTCGATCTCTTCGCACGCGCCGAGATATTCGGCGGTGACGCCGAACCGGCCCGAGGCGATCTGCTTGACGCCCGAGTTCGCATTGTCGCCATTCGCATAGGGCGTGTAGCGCGCCTTGTCCTCGCCGCCTTCGCCCGACACTGCCTTGGCGCCGATCCGGTTCATTGCGATGGCCAGCGTCTCATGCGCCTCCGGCCCAAGCGCGCCAAGGCTCATGCCCGGCGTGACGAAACGCTTGCGGATCTCGGTGATCGCCTCGACCTGGTCGACGGCCACGCCTTCGTCGGGGAAATTGAACTGCAGCAGATCGCGCAGATAGATGGGCGGCAGTGCCTCGACCCCACGCGAGAATTGCAGATAGGTCGAATAGCTGTCGTTGCCGACCGCCGATTGCAGCAAGTGCATCAGCTGCGCCGAATAGGCATGCGCCTCGCCGGTATGCCGCTGGCGATAAAAGCCGCCGATCGGGAGCGTCGCGACGGCGGGATCATAGGCCGCCTCATGCCGCTCCGTCGCATTGACGAACAGCGAGGCATAGCCTTCACCCGAAATCTTCGCCGGCATGCCGGGAAACAGGTCGTTGACCAGCGCCCGGCTAAGACCCACCGCTTCGAAATTATAGCCGCCGCGATAGCTGGAGATCACCGCGATCCCCATCTTCGACATGATCTTGAGGAGCCCCTCATCGATCGCCTTGCGATGCCGCTTGAAGCAATCCTCGAGACTGAGGTCGCCGAACAGGCCACGTTCGTGCCGGTCAACGATCGATGCCTCGGTCAGATAGGCGTGCACCGTGGTCGCGCCGACGCCGATCAGCACCGCATAATAATGCGTGTCGAGGCATTCGGCGGTCTGGATGTTGACGCTGGCATAGGAGCGCAGCCCTTTGCGCACGAGATGCGTATGTACTGCCGCTGCCGCCAGCACGCCGGCGATGCCGACTCGGTCGGGGCCGATGTTCATGTCTGACAGGAACAGTTCGCTTTTGCCCTCGCGCACCGCTTGTTCGGCTTCCGCACGAATCCGTGCGATCGCTGCGCGCAGATGTTCGGGCTTGCCGCTCGCCTCGAAGGTGCAGTCGATCTCCGCCACTGCCGATCCGAAATAGGCTTTGAGACGCGCCCAGTCAGTGCCGGTCAGCACCGGCGATTCAAGCACGAGCACGCCGTCGCGCCGATCCTCGGTGTCGAGGATGTTGGCGAGGTTACCGAAGCGGGTCTTGAGCGACATGACATGGCGCTCGCGTAAGCTATCGATCGGCGGATTGGTCACCTGGCTGAAATTCTGCCGGAAGAACTGGCTGATCAGCCGCGGCTTGTCCGAGATCACCGCGAGCGGCGTATCGTCACCCATCGACCCGATCGCTTCCTTCGCGCCCTCGACCATGGGCGACAGGATCAGCTCCATATCCTCCAGGGTCTGGCCGGCGGCGACCTGGCGCCGGATCAGATCGGCGCGGCTGAAGCGAGCCGTCGCATCGGCGGGCGGAGCGGGGAGATCGTCGATCGCGGTGAAATTGCCGATCATCGCGCCGTAATCGGCCTCGGCTGCCAGCCGGTCCTTGACCTCACGGTCCTTGAGCAGTTCACCCTTGTCGAGATCGATCGCGATCATCTGGCCCGGGCCGAGCCGGCCCTTCTCGATGATGGTCGATTCAGGCACCACGACCATGCCGCTCTCGGAACCAACGATCAGCAGCCCGTCGGAGGTACGGGTGTAGCGCAGCGGCCGCAGTGCGTTGCGATCCATGCCGGCAACCGCCCAGCGGCCATCGGTCATGGCAAGTGCGGCGGGGCCGTCCCACGGCTCCATCACGCTGGCGAGATATTTGTACATGTCGAGATGCGCGCGAGGCATCTCGTCCTTGCCCAGCCATGCCTCGGGTACGAGCATCAACTTGGCGGTCGGCGCGTCGCGACCCGAACGACAGATTGCCTCGAACACCGCGTCGAGTGCTGCGGTATCGGATGCACCGGCCGGGATGACCGGTTTGATGTCCTCGGAATTGTCGCCGAACGCGAGGCTTGCCATGCGGATCTCGTGGCTCAGCATCCAGTTCTTGTTGCCGCGGATCGTGTTGATCTCGCCATTATGCGCGAGGCAGCGGAACGGCTGCGCCAGCCACCATTGCGGGAAGGTGTTGGTCGAATAACGCTGATGGAAGATCGCTACCCGGCTCTCGAAGCGCTGGTCCTGCAGGTCGGGATAGAAGACCGACAGCGATTCCGCGAGGAACAGCCCCTTGTAGATGATCGAGCGGCACGACAGCGAACAGATATAAAAGCCCTGGATCTGCGCGGCGATGACGCGCTTTTCGATCCGGCGGCGGACGAGATAGAGATTCTTCTCGAACTCGGCGGCGCTCGCCTCATCGGGCAGGGGGCCGGCGATCATGATCTGCTCGATCTCGGGCCGCGTGGCTTGCGCCTTTTGCCCGATCACCGACACATCGACCGGCACCTGGCGCCAGCCATAGATCGAATAGCCTTCCTCGATGATCACGCTCTCGACGATCGTGCGGCAGGCTTCCTGCGCGCCGAGATCGGTGCGCGGCAGGAAGATCATGCCGACCGCCAGCCGGTTCGGCTGCACCTTGTGCCCCGATGCGACGACGGCATCATCGAAGAATTTGAGCGGCAGATCGACATGCAGGCCGGCCCCGTCGCCGGTCTTGCCATCGGCATCGACCGCGCCGCGGTGCCACACCGCCTTCAGCGCATCGATCGCCGACTGTACCACGCGCCGTGAGGCGCTGCCGTCGGTGGCCGCGACCAGCCCGACGCCGCAGGCGTCGCCTTCGAACTCGGGCCGGTACATGCCGTCACGGGCAAGGCGGTCGCGTTCGGCCTGATTGGCGATCTGGCTGTTCATCAGTGGCGCCCCTTTTTGTCCAGCGCTTCGATCTCTGCCTTCAGCTTGGCCACTTCGTCGGGCATGCGTTGCATCGATCGCGTCATCAGGCCATTCATCCACACGCCGACATCGGGATCAGCCATGATCGTCGGTGCCTGCGCCAGATAGACCTGACCCGTCGGCGTCGCGAAAAAGGTCGCCATGTCGTTCAACTGCGCGAGCGTGAAGCGGCGGGCATATGCGCGTGCCATCGCATCGAGCATGCCCGGCAGATTGGCGATCAGTTCCTCGGTGCTCCTTGCCATCTGCCGTTCCATGAAGCGGTCGAATACTGCCCGCGCCCCCGGCTGCTTGTCCATCGCGGCGGCGAGTTCGGCATTCTGGGCGAACGACCGGGTCATGTTCTGCATCATTGCGGCCATCATCGATCGCATCATCTGGTCGCGTGTCGCGGACGGCATGATCTGATCCATCAGCGCACGCGCCACAGTCAGTCGCGCCGGATCGACCGGGGTCGCCTGCGCCGGTGCCGGTGCCGGTGCCGGTGCTGTAGGCGCTGGCGTGGTCTGGGCGGCCAAAGGTGCGGAGACGGCTGATGCCAGCAGCACGACGAGCGTCGCTGTCCTGATCATGGGGAGTCTTCCTGCTGAGTCTGTCATCGTCACTTGCTTTTGCTCCGCTTGGGCGCTGGCGGCAGGTGCTTGGTGGCGGCCTCGATCTTGGCCATCATCGCCGGCATTTCCTTCATCATGCGTGGCGCAAAGGACTGCATCGCCTGCATCATGTCAGGACCCATCATCAGCAACATCGAATCGCGGGCATAGGCGGTGCCGGTCGGGGTCGCGAAGAAGCGATCGAGATCGCCCAGTTCGGCAACGGTGAAGCGGCGGGCATAGGATCTGGTCAGCGCCTCGCGCACCTCGGGTTCGGCGTCGGTCATGATCCGCGACATCTCGTCCGCCATGACGCGCATCGAGATGCGCATCCGCTCTTCGAAATGGGGGTCGTCGGCGACCATCGCTTCACCCAGGGTCTTGCCCTTGAGCGCAGCGCCTTTTGCCTTGTCATCATCAGGCATGGTCGCGGCGATGTCGTCCATCTTCATGCCGTACAGGCCCGACATCATGTTGCCGACCGTCTGATCCATCGTGGTGCGCATCAGCCGTTCATAGGTGCCGAGCGGCCAGATGCGCTCGATCACCGGCCGTGCGGCGGCGAGCCGTGCGGCATCAGGGGGCCCGATTGGTGCAGGGGCTGACGTGCTGGGGGCGGGGACTGGGCCCGCCACCGGCGCCGTTTGAGCGGTCAGGGAGGCGGGTGTCGTCAATGCCAGCAGCAGCGCGAATTTCGGTGCGCCGGTCATGCCGCTTTCCGCTCACCCGCGGCCTTGGCCTTCAGCCATTTGTGCATCGCTGCCGACACATCGCGCCCGTCGCGGATCGCCCACACGACAAGGCTTGCGCCGCGCACAATGTCGCCGGCCGCGAACACGCCGTCGAGGCTGGTCATCAGCGTCTTGTTATCGACCAGCACCGTGCCCCAGCGCGTGACGCCGAGCTCGGGAGCGCCGAACAGATGCGGCAGATCCTCGGCATCGAAGCCAAGCGCCTTGATCACCAGATCGGCGGGCACGTCGAAGCCGCCATCGGGATCGACCTCGGGTGCGCGACGGCCGCTCGCATCGGGAGCGCCGAGCCGCACCCGGCTGGCCTTCACGCCGGTCACCCGATCGCCCGAGAGGAACGCTTCGGGTGCGGAAAGCCAGACGAATTCGACGCCTTCCTCTTCGGCATTGGCCACTTCGCGTTGCGACCCCGGCATGTTGGCGCGGTCGCGGCGATAGAGGCACTTCACCGATGCGGCGCCCTGGCGCACCGCAGTGCGCACGCAATCCATCGCGGTGTCGCCGCCACCGATCACCACGACATGCTTGCCCGCCGCATCGAGCGATCCGTCGTCGAAAGCGGGCACGGCATCGCCAAAGCCCTTGCGGTTCGACGCGGTGAGGAAGTCGAGCGCATCGACCACGCCCTCACTGCCGACGCCCGGCGCCTTGATCGCGCGCGGTTGATAGACGCCGGTCGCGATCAGTACGCTGTCGTGGCGCTGACGCAATTCGGTCATGCTCGCATCGCGGCCGACCTCGAAATTATCGTGAAAGACGATGCCGCCTTCCTTCAGCCGGTCGACGCGGCGCATGACGACATGCTTCTCCAGCTTGAAACCGGGAATGCCATAGGTCAGCAATCCCCCGGCGCGGTCGTAGCGATCATAGACATGTACGTCATAGCCATGGCCGCGCAGATATTCCGCCGCGCTGAGCCCGGCCGGTCCGGCGCCGATGATACCGACCGATTGTCCGCGCGGGGCGCCGACCACAAGCGGCTCGACCCAGCCTTCCTCCCAGGCCGTGTCGGTGATGAACTTCTCGACCGATCCGATCGTCACCGCGCCGTGGCCGGAGAATTCGATCACGCAATTGCCTTCGCACAGCCGGTCCTGCGGGCAGATCCGGCCGCAGATCTCGGGCATGGTGGAGGTCGAATTGCTCAGCTCAAAGGCTTCGCGCAGCCGACCTTCGGCGGTCAGGCGAAGCCAGTCGGGGATATGATTGTGCAACGGGCAATGTACCGAACAATAAGGCACGCCGCATTGCGAGCAGCGCCCGGCCTGATCCTCGGCGGCGGGCGGCGCATAGCGGTCGGCGATCTCGCGGAAATCCTCCGCGCGCAGCATGGGCGCGCGCTTGCCGGGAAAGGCCTGCGGCGTTCCCACGAATTTCAGCATGGTTTCGGTCATTGGCCTCGCTCGGTTAACGAGGCGCGTCTTAGCCGCAGAAACAGGCAAAGTCACGGCAAAATCGACTTTTAGGTAAGTCTTGCTTACCTATTAAGGGGCTACATGGAGAAAGTGACTGTTTTCTGGTGCATTGGTCTGCTAATTTATGGCCGTATCGGTATTAATGCGCCAGCAGCGCGATCAAGGCGATGCTGCCGGCTATGATGCGATACCAGGCGAAGGGCGCAAAACCGTGCTTGCCGACGAAGCTGACGAACCAGCGAATCACTGCCAACGCGACCAGGAAAGACACCACGAAGCCGATCGCAATCGCAGTGAGATGGGCATTGCCCAGCTCGAATCGGCCCTTGTACAGCGCCAGTGTGGTGGCCCCCAGCATCGTCGGGATAGCGAGGAAGAAGCTGTATTCAGCCGCCGTCTCACGATCCACACCAAGAGTCAGTGCGCCCATGATGGTCGCGCCCGAGCGGCTGACGCCGGGAATCATCGACAGGCATTGCACCACGCCGATGACCAGCGCGGTGCGCCATGGCATATCCTCGACTGACCGGGTCTTGATGGTCTTGGCGAGCCGTTCGATCACCAGGATCAGCACACCGCCCACGATCAGGGCGATCGCCACCACCATCGGCCCGATCACCGGTGCCTCCAGTACGGCCTTGATCGATTTATAGGCGATCGCGCCGACCACGGCAGAGGGCAGGAAGCCGAGCAGCACGTTGCGCGTAAAACGGATCGCCGCCGGATCGCGTGCCAGCAACCCCTGCGCTACCTTCATGAACCGGCCCCAGAACAGGACCACGACCGCCAGAATCGCGCCAAGCTGAATGACGATGTCGAAAGTCGCATCGGCCTGGGGCAGGCCGAGCAACGCCCCGGCCAGGATGAGATGGCCGGTTGAAGACACGGGCAGGAACTCGGTCACCCCCTCGACGATGCCGAGCAGGATGATGATGATCAGGTCGTTCACGCGGGATACCCCTTTGGTGCGGCACCGGCCGCGATGTTCCTGTGATTCGGAAAGATATCAGGGCTTCAGGCGGCCTCGGCCCGGACGCCGAAGCGCCCCTGTCGACGATAGCGCACCAGCCAGCCCGGCGCGACAGCGGTCAATGGGGTCGGCTCGATGCCGAAAGCGGCCAGGCCGCTGCCCGTGGTGACGACATTGTCACGCAGCAGCATGCGCCATTGGTCGCGCGTGATCGGCGCGAGCGGCAGAAATCCCAAGGTGGCGATTGCCGCGCCGGCAAAGTCGGGCAGTTCGACGATCATCGGCTCACGGCCGATCGCGTCTGCGATCCAGTGGATCAGGCCACCCATGGTGATCATATCGGGCCCACCCAGTTCGAAAGTCTTGCCCGCAAAGCCTGCCGGTTTGGCCAGCGCACGTACCACTGCCTGAGCCGCATCTACGACATAGAGCGGCTGAAACTTCACGCCGGAGCGCATCACCGGCACCACCGGGGCGCTCGCGATCATGCCCGCGAAGCGATTGACGAACTGATCCTCGCGTCCGAACAACAGCGAGGGACGCAGGATCGTCGCGCCCGGAAAGGCAGTGCGTACCGCGGCTTCGCCTTCGGCTTTGGTGCGGCCATAGGCCGACGGCGAATCGGTATCCGCGCCCAGTGCCGAGACATGCACCAGCGCGCCGACACCTGCGGCCGCTGCCGCTTCGGCGACGTGGCGCGCGCCGCGGACCTGCACTGCGTCGAAATCGCCCGACAGGATACCGACCAGGTTGACCACGGCGTCCGATCCCTGGACCGCGCGGGCTACGCTTTCCGGCCGGGTCACGTCGATTGCGGCGAACTGTGTCTGGCCTAATCCACCCAGCGGTTTGAGGAACAACGCCTGGCGCGGTTCGCGCTGTGCGATTCGCACCCGCGCGCCGGCCGCAAGCAATTCCTGTGCGACATAGCGCCCCAGGAACCCGCCGCCGCCGATCAGCGTCACCAGTTTGCCGTTCATGCTCATAAAATTCTGCCCATATATGCCTTGGCGTACGCCGATCCCCTTGCCGCATCAGGAGGCATGTTGACAAGGCCGCCACCGCTCCCCTAGAGCCCCCCGCCTACCCCGTGCCCAGATGGCGGAATTGGTAGACGCACCAGCTTCAGGTGCTGGCGATCGCAAGGTCGTGGAGGTTCGAGTCCTCTTCTGGGCACCATTTGTTCTTCCGAGAACGTCCGAAAAACGGCAGATTTCTGCCGTTTTTTGTGCTATGCCCGTCCGGTCAAATCCGGGCTGATCCAGCACCAATCGGGAACAAACATGGTATCCTGCATGGTATCGGCGGCCCTCAATGGACGGGCCGATACCATGGGAAAACTGTTCGCTACGACTATCGCCAACGCCAAGCCGGCCGACCGGGACTACAAGCTTACCGACGGCTCAGGCCTTTATCTTCTCGTCAAGCCGAATGGCCGGAAGCTCTGGCGGCTCAACTACAGCCACCTCGGCAAGCAGCGCACGCTGTCGTTCGGCGCATGGCCGGATGTCGGGCTCGCCGACGCCCGCGCCCAGCGCGACGACGCGCGGCGGATGATCGCTGCAGGCCTAGATCCTTCGCACGAGAAGAAGCTGGCGACCGCGCGTGAAATGATTTCCGAGGAAAACAGCTTCAAGATCGTCGCGGAGGAATGGCTCGCGAAGAACGAGCGCGAGGACATGGCCGACGTCACGCTCGCCAAAATCCGCTGGCTGCTCGACAAGGCCTATCCCAAGCTCGGCAACCGTCCGATCGCCAAGATCACCGCGCAGGAAGTGCTGGCGGTGCTCCGTGCCGTCGAGGCAACGGGGCGCTACGAGAGTGCGCGCCGGATGCGCAGCGTGCTGAGCCGCGTGTTCCGCTACGCGATCGCCACCACCCGCGCGGAGACCGATCCGGCGCGGGATCTACGCGGCGCACTCACGGTACCGAAGGTAAAACACCTTGCCGCAATCACTACCGAGAAGGGTGCCGGCGAACTGATGCGGGCGATCGAAGGCTACACAGGCCATGCGATCACGCTCCATGCGCTGCGGCTTTCGGCGCATCTGTTCGTCCGCCCCGGCGAGCTGCGGCAGGCCGAATGGAGCGAGTTCGACTTCGACCGTTCGGTCTGGTCAATCCCGGCCGAGAAGATGAAGATGCGTCGGCCGCATCGCGTGCCGCTCTCGACCCAGGCCGTCGCGCTCTTCGAGGAACTGCACGAACTCACCGGCAACTGGCGCTATTGCTTCGCGTCCTTCCGTACGCCGCGACGGCCGATGTCGGAGAACACCGTCAACGCAGCGCTGCGCGTGCTCGGATTCAAGCAGGGTGAGATGACCGCGCACGGCTTCCGGGCAATGGCCGCGACGCTGCTCAACGAGTCGGGGCTGTTCAATCCCGATGCGATCGAGCGCCAGCTTGCACACATGGAGAACAACGGCGTGCGTCGTGCCTACACGCGCGGCGAATACTGGGAAGAGCGTGTCCGCATGATGCAGCACTGGTCGGACCACCTCGATCATCTGCGCGACGGCGCCAGGATCCTGAAGCCGAACTTCGGCGGGCGTAATGGCATCTGACTTCGATAGAGGCCGCGATGTCGGCTCATCGGTCGGGACGCATTTGCCCTGACGGGGCGGGATCCATTCGCGGGCGACCGGCGGATAGGACGATGTTATTCATTGCTCGTGACCGACATTGATCCCGACCCGGCCGGCTGCCCGACTTTCGATCTGAGCGATCTCGAGCCTGCGGAGCTTGACCAGCTTGCCAAGACCATCGGCGGTTCAGTTGTTTTGATCGTGCCCGTGCCAAGCATCGGGTCCAGCAACTCGCACATCGACATCTGTGATGACCTGATCGAGGCATCCTGGGTGGCCGAGTGCATCGCCACCGTAGCCGCGTCGGTGACCGCGCGGGAGGACTATGATCGAACGGCATATCGTACCCGCTACCTGCTCTCGGTGAAGGAGCCTCGGCCGGGGTTCGGGCTTGTCATTCGGAAATGCGCGACCCTCTTTGCCCGGGAGGACGAGGAATTCGGAGAGGGGGGTATCTATCGCTACGATGCCGTTCGCGGCGAGGTACTGGACTACGAGGATGAACTTCACCGACGAACATGCCGGGTCCCTGAAATTCTCGAATCCTACTACGCGAATCTTGTTGGTGGCGCCTATAGCGAGTTTCGATCCGAGGCGCCCGAGCGTTACGCCGACGACCTGGCCAGGCATCCCGAGCGCCGGGTCGAGTTCTGGAAGAGCGCTTTCAGCGGGCGGTTGGGTACGGCCTGCTATACCTCCTGCGACAGCTGGCTCATCCCGGCGGACATCGAGCCCGATACCCTTTTCGAGGCGACGCACCAGAAATACCGAACCGAGGAATTTCTAGAAGGGCAGATCCTGACGATCGCGAACGCCTCGTACGCGGTTGCCGACGGGGTGATGATGCACTTCCCGATGAGCCTGTATTTCAAGTCGCGGGTTTGCGCGAGCTTCGCCGTGCTGGAGCACGGCGAAAGCTGGCCATCCGAGTCGTTTGACTGGTCGGACGCCTCCTTCACGCATTCACCTTACTGGCACATGAGGCGTTCCGGCCTGCCGGAGATCATGCGGGCGCCCGATCCGCGCGACGCAGCCTGTCTCGTCGATTCAAACGGTTCGCTTGTCATCATCAACGATGGGAAGTTCCGCCATATTCTTTATGACACGAAGCTTCTTCCCCCGGGTGACGTGGCGAGCCTCCACTCCACGCTGATGGACACATCCGAACTCATCGCGACAGGCATGGGTGGTTCGCCTGCTGTCACCTGTGACTGGGCCACGCTGACCGACGAACTGTTCGAGCAGCTGTGCTACGACGTCATTCTGGCTCACCCGCGGTTCGACCCGGATACGATCAGGAAGCACGGCAAGTCCCGGTCCCGGGACGGCGGGCGAGACATCGAGGTATTCGACATGCCCCGCCACACGGGCGGCATCCGGCGAAAGTGGATTTTCCAGTGCAAGCTGGTGCGTGGCGGAGGGTCGCTGTCCGCAACGAAGGTGCTCGATATTGGCGATATGCTCGACCACTATGGCGTAGGCGGCTTTGGGGTCATGACTTCTGCACCGATCGACGCGACGCTCTATGACAAGCTTGATTCGGTATGCGACAGGCGCGGGGTTGAAAAGCTGACGTTCTCGGTGCTTGAGCTCGAGCGAGCGCTCGCCAGAAATCCGGTCCTGAAAGATCGGTACTTCGGCGCGGACGGGGTCGATCCGACGGCTGGAGCCAGTTCCTAGTCGCGATACGTCCCGCCGGTGACGCTTGCGATTTCCTCCAGAACGGAGCGTGGATCGCCGGCCAGCCGATCATGTGCTTCGATCCTGCGTTCAGCCCATGCAAGCCATTCCACCGTTTCGACGCCGCCGACCGCTTCACCATCGATGGGAAGGGCGTCGCGAAGCACTGCGAGGAAGGCTCTGGCAGCCTCTGCTTCCCGCCAGTTGCCGGCAAGCTCCAGCAGCTTGCGAAACCGCGCCTTGTCGAGCCTGCGCTCTTCCTCGCGTCGGTACCGTTCTCGCTCGGCCTCCTGGTGCCGGCGCTTGTCGTCCTCGCGCTGCCGGCGCACGGCCTCAAGCGCCGGAAAGGCGGCCAGGATGCCGTCCACGACTTCGCCGAGCCGCTCCTCTATTCTACCCTGCCTGGAATCCTCCCATTCAGGACGCCCACCCGGCATCCAGGTCTTGATTTCGAACACCAGGCTGTCCGTTTCATAGAGTTCGTACCTCCAGTCCTGCGCACCGGGTTCGCGCCAGCGAAGCTCCCGGGCATCCAGCGGGCGCTTTCCCCGCTTCATGCGATATCGGAGCTGGAACTCGATCTGCTCCGCGCCCTGCAACATGAGCAGGGCAAACCGCTCGCCCTTCCTGACGGTAACGCCACGAGCTTCGACGGCCTTGAAGATCGCGTCCGCCACGAGCAGTCGCCTGCGGTCAGCCGGCGTCAACGGCACGGGCGTGACGAGGCGCTTCAGCCGGTGATCATAGACGGTATCCCTTGCCCTGACCTCCTTCTCGCGTATTGCGATCCATTCCGCGACAAGCGGATGGGGACGGGTCACGCGTTCGCCAATCCCCGGAGCTTTCTCGGGTTTGACCTGCGCGTCCGTTTCTGACGCAAGGGCCTTCGGAGGCCGTGGCGGCTTCCGGACGATCTCGATGCAGTCGGGAATCCCGCTTCGCGCCGGTTCCAGCGCATGGACCTTCACCGGCATGCCGAGCTCCACCCGCGTCCAATGGCCATTGTCGGGCCGCGCGATATTGTGTTGGCCCCAGAGCCTGCTGAGCTCGGTCCCGGTCGTACCCAGCTGTTCGGCGACCTTCTTCAGGGGTGCCGCCCAGATGAGCGCATACAGTTCCTCGCGGGAGATCGTGATTGTGGCGTGCGCCCCCGGATTCCCGCTCAAGGCTTCCCTCCTGCCGAGACGATCAGGTCCAAGATCAAGGCGAGAATCTCCCTAGGTATCGATTGCGAGCGGCACAATCGCCCGCCTGAGTGACAATCCTGGGAGCGAAATCGGTAATGACAAATTCGTCCACGGCAGGCCTATGCGCCGATCAGCTTCTTCAGGCTGCGATAGGGAATGAAGGTGGATCGGCCGATCTTGACCGTTTCTACCTGACCGGACTTGATCAACTCGTAGAGCGTCGACCGGCCGATACCGGTGAGTTTCACCGCAGTCGCGACGCGCACGCTGATCGGCTCTGCCGGCAACTCCTGCTGCGAAGCGAGCGCTTCCTCGGCGAGGTGCTTCCGCTCTTCGATGCCTGATCCTCGCATCACACCGTCCTTTCGGCCAGCCAGCCTTCGATATCGCCCTGCCGCCGAGCAAGGTCGAGCGGTGGCAGCGCAGACGCAAACCGCGAAACGCCGGAGCCGTCGAAGCTGTCGATCCCGGCCGCGGCGCAAAGGCGAATGCGTCGCGCGCTGTTGACACGTCCGACATGGCAGATCGCGCCGCGATGATGGGCGAGGCGCGCCCATCGCGCCATTGTCGCCAGCTTCCAGACCGTGTCCCCGCCAACGAAGATTCCCGTCCGCGGACCAATCAGGTCGCGAATGTGCCCGGGATTCATGCCGTTCTGAACCGGGATCAGGAGGGTCTTGCCGGACAGGGTCTGGCGACGCCGGAGTCTTTCAAGCCAAGCCCGCGAGAACCTCAGCGAGGCGATACCGCCCATGACAATGTCCGGCACGACGATCCAGTCGGCATCCTGTCCTACCAGCGCAACAGCCTTCTCGAACGCCGCCTCATGAAACCGCTCGCCGCGCTGGAACGAGGTCCATGCGCCATTGTCGAGCGCGTAGCGGAATCCTTCGGTACGGAGCACCCCGCGCGCGGACAGCATGAGCCGCCATCCGGCACTGCGAAGTGCGTCGAGGTTACGGCGGGTGCCCGTTCGCGAGGCGTAGGCGATCATCATCGGCGGAGATCGATCATTCCGCCTGTCCCCGCCGCGCTCGCGTGAATGCCCGATCGCTTTCAAGGAAGCTCGCGAGCATCGTCGGGATGAGTTCCGTCACCGGCTCCTCCCGAGCATAGGTCTCGGCATAGAGCGCGGCATAGTCCGCGAGCGCCTGGTGCAGGTCAGGCGTTACGAGGATCGTGAGCTTGACCGGATTGCGGTCCGGCAGCCTGGCGAGCTTCAGGTCGACCATCATCGACTCCTATTCGCGCCAGGGCGCGAGGATCAGATCCTTGTGAACAACCAGCCGGACCGGAGCGCCCGGCCGGATCGTGATCGTCGGCTGGATGTTCAGGTTGCGCATCGTAATCTGGTCGCCGGCACGCGACACATTGTCCTGCGTCGAGCGGCGCATTGCCTCGATCAGATCGGTGTCGCCGGTGAAGGCCAGCTCGGATCCCATGCCCAGCAGGGTCGAGAGCGCCACGCCCCTGACCAGCTGCCAGGTGTGCATGTCGACCTTGTCTTCAAGGCCCGCATAGCCGGAAGGGTCTGTCGCCGGTACATTGTCGATCCTCAGCGAACTGCCGTCAGGCATGATGATCCGCTGCCAGACGATCAACGCCCGCTTCTGGCCGAACGCCACCACGCTGTCATAGCTGCCAATCAGCCGCGCGCTCTGCGGGATCAGGATGATGCGACCAGTCGGGCTATCATAGACCCGCTCCGAGATCTGCGCAGTCACGAGTCCGGGAAGATCCGAGCGCAATCCGGTGATCAAGCTCGCAGAGATGACGCTGCCGGCCGTCAGCACATAAGGCGACGGCGCAGCGGTCAGCGCATGCGGATTGGTGTCGCCCTTCGGATCGAGTGCCGCGACAAATTCCGCCTTGCGTCCCTGGGCATTCGGATCGTTGGACTGATCGAGCGTAATCTTGGCCGGGCTCGCCGGCGTCGCCGTCGCGATCGCTGGGATCGTCTGCTCCGTGACCGCTGCGCCGCCCTGCGCCCGCGAAACCAGCAGCCCCGATTCCCGCGCGGCCTTGCGCTCACTGAGCACGCGTTCACGCTCGGCGGCGGCGGCCTGCGCTGCCGGATCGGTGCCCGGCGTTGGCGCCTGGGTTTCCATCGCGAGCTGGCGCTGCCGCTCAAGGATCGGCCGCCCGAGATCGCCCGGCAGCGGCGGGCCGAGTTTGGGCACATCGCCATAACCTACGGGTAGCCCGTTCAGCGCATCGGTCGCGGGCTTGGCGGGCTGCGACAGCGCCTCCTCCTGCGCGACCTGCCGGAACACGGCGGGCTTCAGCGCCATCCAGGTGACCGCGATCAAGCTGACCGAGCCGACCGCCGAGATCGCGACGATCACCCCGCGCCGGAACCGGATCGCGCGTCGCGGCCGCGCGCGGATCGCCAGCGTCTCCGGATTGACCTTGGGCGGGACGGAGGGAGTAGCGTCAGTCACGACTTCCTCCGCTTGGCCTGAGCTCCATCGACGCGCGTGATCCGCACCACGTCCTGATGCTTGAGCCCGAGCCGCAGCTCGGCGACATCGAAGATTCGGTCGACGACATAGAAGCGCCCTTGCAGCCGATAGTTGACCAACTGCGCCTCGCCCTTACGGTCGACCAGGAACAAAGGCGGCGCCTCTCCGACGGCCAAGCTCGCCGGAAACTCGACATAGGTCTGCCGCCCGTCGTCGAACGCGCGTAGCGGACGCCAAGCGGGACGGTCGCCCGAGATCGCATAATTGAAATGCAGCTGCTCTGGCGCGACTCCGGTCGCGACCGGAGTCGCCGCTTGCCGTTCCTCGACGACGCGCTTCAACGCCAGGAGCGCGTCCTGTGGATAGGTCCAGGACAGCGGAACAGAAGCTGCCGGTCGCCGACACCGGGCCGCGCGGTTCTGTGCCAGCAAGAGGATGGAATGATCGGCGTCGAGTTTCCGAATATCGATCGCGACGCCCCCGTCCTCACCGAAATTCCACAAGCCCGGGCCTGGTCGCAAATGCCTTGGAGTGAGCGGCGACCTCGGCGGCGAGTGTCTCTCTCAGTCGATAGAGGGGCGTCCGCCGGCTCACGCTTGCCAGCGGGGCACTGAACGGCATCCGGAGGTTGATGACCAGCGCGACGCGCTCCCCGTTCCGCCACAGGGGCGGTGTCTGGAACAGCCACTCGCTCTTGGCTGGCGTGTCGCGAAACTTGTTGCCCTCTCCCAGCTTCGTGAGCCCCAGCATCGATTCCGGCACCTCGAGCGCGACATGGCCTTCGAAGACCCTCAGCTTGAGGTTGGCATAGTCACAGTCGGCACCCAGCCGAACGAGCCGCCAGCGGCAGGCCGCAGCAAAAGCCTCCTTCGAGATTGCGCCTTCGAATGCGTTGCCCCTCAGTGGCGCGAACTCGCCCGAGGCGAGCACATCCTCGATCGACTCGCCCAGCTGTGGGATCACGAAACGCCGCAGTTCGGTCAGCGGAAACGAGTAGACGACGCCGGGTGATGCCGGGACGCCGCCCTCGACCGACGCCAGGTGAAAATAGCTGTTCAGCTTGGCCTGCTGCTGTGCATCGAGCTCGGCCGGATGCGCCGCGGCGATCAGCGCCGACCAGGTCTTCTCGGTGTCTGCGTCCGGGGCAGCATTGTCGATGCGGTCGGAGAGCACGCCGCTCATTCCTGCCGTGAATGCCCGAAACGGTGCGGCCCTGGCGGAACTGACGCCATGTGCGGCCTTTGCCACCGCATTGACGGTCTGGACGACGGAGGCCCCCGCCGCCTTTCCGTTCTCGCCGGAGAGCGCGATCATTTCGAAGACCGTCCGATCAGCTGCCTTGAAGACAGCACTTTCCCAATCGAGAAGCATGGCCAGTCCGGGAAGCTCGTTTCCGAGATTCCGCAGTCTTTCGGCCAGGGCAGGTGCGTCTTCCAGATACTCGGCCTTGGAGAGGCTGAAATCCGCACAGGGCAGCAGCGCCGCATCAAGGTTGTTTTCGAGAAACTCGATGAGATTGCCGTGGCTCTGCGGACTGTCGGTCCATGTCACCAGAGCATACGGACCATTCTCGGGCTTGATGAGCTTCCGGATGATCGCAACGATCGGCTGGAAGGTTCTGGCCCCTTCGTTCGCCGCTCCGCCGGGCATCAGATTGATGTCCATGAAAAGGATACGCACACCGGTCGGAAGCGGACCCGCTCTCGAAAGCGCCAGCGTGTATTCGAAGCCGACGCAGAAACCGCCGAGCTTCTCGAACCCCTGCTCAAGTATGGTCAGGTGTTCGACATTGTCATCGACTGCTACAACCTTCGGACCGACGATCATCAGGCCCATTCCCCCGACCAAATACCAGGGCGGTTCTGGCACCATCGTACACTCGGGGCAAATCCACGTCCTCGCGCGACGGAAATGCTATGTGTCCCCCGCATGCTTCCATGACGAGGCGCGTATAATACATGCCTATTCCCATGCCATCGACCTTCAGGGTGATGAAGGGCTGCATGACATCTTCCGGAGCGAGCTGGTAGCCGGGGCCATTGTCGGCGACCAGAAGCGCCGGACCCTCGTCGAAGTCTTTCGACGTCGTGATGATGATCGCACGCTGTTTCCTCGGGGACTCGCGCGGCCACTTCTGGTCAAGCCAGTAGATCGAGTTGTCGATCATGTTCGTGATGGCTCCCATCACGATATTCCGCGGAGCGCGGATCGTGAAATCGGGCGCCTCTCCGGTCAGAATGGGCGTGGAGAGAATTATCCGATGACGATCGAAGCGATCCGCATTCAGCTGACAGACCATCCGCACGATGTCGGACATCTTCAGAAGAGCCTCGGGAGACTTGCGGAAGAAGGTGCTGAAGCTGTCCAGCAGTTCGATCAGCGCGTGTGAGCGCTGCTCGAGCCGATCGATGGGCTCGCCCTTCCTGATGGCCGAGTAGAGCGCGCGCACCCCGTGATCGACTTCGTGGAAGAGCGTGGCCACATGCATCTGGCTGGCGCCCGGCCGCAGGAAGGTCTCCTGCATTTCCTTCACCCGGCTCCCGACCTTGTCGACGAGCTTCAGCATGTCAGGGCCGAGCCTGCGCCGCTCGACTTCCTGGCGGAGTTCGGCAAGCGCGTGGTCGGGACTGATGCGGGATTCCCGCGCCACCCCGCCGACGACGCGGCGCATGCGCGCCTTGTCCACGGTCCGCCGCGCCTCGAGCTGGCCCAGCGCGGCAAGCACGATCGCCCGGAGACGATGGAAGGCGTCATTCCGGTCGAACCCGTCGCGGCTTGTCTTCTCGTGAAGGTCGCTGCTCGACTCCATGTCGAGGCTGACTAGGCCGACGATATTGTTGTTGCTGATTGCCTTTGTCGGCTCGTTCACCCGGCGCAGATCCAGTCCGAGCCAGTCGTCGCCGGGCTCGCCGTAGCTGTAGACCCTGATGTCGTCGCGGTAGACCCTGATGCCACCATTCTCCTCGAGGAAGTCGTTGACCTGCTTCGACTCTCGAATGAAGGGGGCGACGATCTTGTCCTGATCGAAGACGTAGAACGTACCGCTGACCGGGCCGATCCCCTGCGTGAACTCCACTGGCACGGTACGCGGCAACGGTTTCTGACCGTAGAAGAATTCCTCCGCGAGGCGCCGGGGCAGTGCGAGCGATTCTCCCTTCGCGCTGGCCGAAGCACCCTTCACCCGCATCCCTGGCGGAGGCCGGAATGAATAGTCCCATTCGAATCCATCTTCGTTGAAGGTGAATTCGAAACGCCAGATTGCGCTTTCGAGAATGTCTCCGACATCGAGCAGACCTGCCAGCCACGGCTTGCGGTCAGGCGCCTTCAGACTGACGTCGAAATCGTCGGCGGTGGCGAACGGCGAGGAAATCGAGGTGACGTTGCGCCACAGCCTGCGAACCTCGCCTCGGGTCCAGGAGGTCTTGAGGTCGGTGATCTCGATGCGCGTTCCGGTCTCGCCGGCCTTGAAATGCTCGCTCTCGGTTTCGAAGATCGCGATCTCGGTCTCGTCCATGTAGCGTCGTTCGATCTGCTCGGACCAGTTTATCCGTACGTGCAGCTCGGATTCGCCTGCCGCCCTTGTCCACAGGGCGATATGCTCGCCCAGCTTGTGGGAAGCGAAGCGACCGACACCCTTCTCTCCGAGCGGAAGACGCCCGAACCGCGGACTGCGGACGCGCGCCTCCCGCTGCTGGCTGCGAAAGTCGGCGCCGGGTTCGAGCCAGACCCCCGTCAGAATCTCGGGAGTCATGCCGGAGCCGTCGTCGATGACCGTGATGCTGCCGGTCGTATCGTCCGGATGCTTCAATCGAACCGTGACCGAATTCGCATCCGCGTCGTACGAATTCTTGACGAGCTCGAATACGGCAAGTCGGGCATTGTCTATCAACTGTTCTCCCAGAAGGGAGAGCAGTCGTGCCCGCGGGCGGAACGCCTTCCTGATCGGTTCCTTTGCCATTGTCCTCCCGCGCTCCCGACCGGAGCTTTTGACGAGCCTACAGCTACGCTCCGGCCGTGGCCAGACGTCGAAGACTTCGGCGTTTCAGTTCTTCGGATCCAGGTTATCGGCCGGGCGGACGAGAGGGCTCTCGAATTCGGGCTCACCTGCATCCAGCCAGTCGATCAGCCTGCCGATACTGTCGGCCTGCCATGGACGCCGCAGCGAACATTCCCACATTACCGCCACGCGCCAGTCGAGATCGCGAAGCGCAAGCTTCTGGGCGGCATCCCGAGCGACATTCGCGTCGAACTTCTTCTGCCAGAATTCGGCATTCGAACCCGGGGTCGAGCACCAGTGGCATCCGTCATGGCGATGCCAGAAGCAGCCATGCACGAGCACGACTGCCCGGCGCGCCGGCAGGACGATGTCCGGCCTGCCCGGCAGTCGCCCGTCGTGCAGGCGAAAGCGACGCCCACTTCGATGAAGCGCGCTGCGAAGCGTCAGCTCCGGGCGCGTGTTCCGCCCGCGGATCCCGGCCATCATGCGCGAGCGTGTTGCAGGATCGACTATATCCACCATCGACCTTTTCCAGTCATTTCGCTGCGCAGTCAGCCTGTCATTTCGCCGTGGAGGTGGTAATCATCGATCTTTTGCCCGACACTTCGAAAGCGTGTGATTCTTGCCAACATATTCGGTCGTCGATATTTTTGCAGGCCCTGGCGGACTCGCCGAAGGATTTTCCAGCGTCCCGGGGGTCGGCGGCACGCCTGCCTTCAAGATCGCGCTCTCGATCGAGAAGGAGCCCGCCGCCCACTCGACACTGCGACTGCGCAGCTTCGCGCGTCAGTTCGGCGAAACCCTCCCTGCGAGCTACTACAAGCTGATCAACCAGGGCGGGGCGGAACCCGACTGGGCAGTGCTGTATCCCGACGAGTGGAAAGCCGCGGAGGAAGAGGCATGGAAGCTCGAGCTCGGCAAGGAAGACCCTGAGGACAAGCTGAATCCCCGGCTCGATGCTATTCGCGAAGCAGCAAACGGCAACGTGATTCTCATCGGTGGACCGCCCTGTCAGGCCTATTCGCTGGTCGGTCGTGCCCGTAACCAGGGTATCAAGGACTACAAGGCGGAGGAGGACCAGAAACACTTCCTCTACAAGGAATACATCCGGATCCTTGATCGCCTCCAGCCCGCGGCGTTTGTCATGGAGAACGTCAAGGGCATGCTGTCGTCCTCCATCGACGGCGGCAAGAACCGTATCTTCGATCAGGTGCTGCGGGATCTCCGAGGTGAAGATCCGCTGGGCGAGCGGCCCGCAGCGACGCCCTATCGCCTGATCGCGCTCGATCCCCGATCGCGCCGTCAGTTCGACTTCACGCGGTTCGAGCCTCGCGCTCACGACTTCGTTGTCCGAACGGAGGATTTCGGCGTGCCCCAGGCCCGACACCGCGTGATCGTGGTCGGTCTCAGAGCGGATATTGCAGCTGATCTGCCCGACACCGTGCTTGCCGATCTGATGGTCCGGCACAATCTGACCGCGACGGTTGGCAATGTGCTGGAGGGAATGCCGAAGCTGCGCAGCGGCCTCAGCCGTGGCCTCGACAGCCCCGAGGAGTGGAAGCGGACCGTAACGAACGCGATGGTCTTCGTCGCCGGCATGGAAACAGGGCTCCCCGATAAACTGCACAAGGCCTTCGCGAAGAGAGCGAAGGAATGTCTCGTGCAGTTTCGAAGACTGAACGATCTGCCCGACCGGGAAGCGCACGGCATCGGCATCTCGGAGGATTGTCCGGCGGATCTTCGCGACTGGCTGACGGATCCGGAGCTGGAGACGCTGCCCAATCACGCCTCCCGGGGCCATATGGCGAGCGATCTGGCGCGCTACTTCTTTGCGGCCGTGTTCGCCGAGATCGTCGAGCGTTCGCCGAAGGCCTCCGACTTTCCGGAGGAACTCGCACCCCAGCATGAGAACTGGGATACGGGCAAGTTCGCCGACCGATTCCGGGTGCAGCTGTCCGGGGGACCATCCACGACCGTCACGAGCCACATCTCGAAGGACGGGCACTATTTCATCCACCCGGATCCGATGCAGTGCCGCAGCCTGTCGGTTCGCGAGGCCGCGCGCCTTCAGACCTTCCCCGACAACTATCTCTTCAAGGGCAACCGGACCGAGCAGTACGTTCAGGTGGGGAATGCCGTACCTCCGCTGCTGGCCCGCTGGATCGGAGAGGCACTGTTCACGATCCTGACGGCCGAGCGGATCGTCGGGGAAGCAGAGCCCGCCGACGCCGAGGCAGTCCATGTCGACTGACTATGACATCGCGAACCCGGGCGCGGCCGAATTGTTCGAGTCGCTTCGCGCATTCGGATACGATCTGCCGACGGCGCTGGCCGACATCATCGACAACAGCATCACTGCCGAAGCCAAGAACATCTGGATCGACATGCAGTGGGACGGGCGGGCTTCCCGGATTCTGATCCGGGACGATGGCAAGGGCATGACCGAAGATGCGCTTCGGCAGGCGATGAAGCCCGGTAGCCTGAGTCCGCTGGCGGACCGGGCAGCGAACGATCTCGGCCGCTTCGGGCTGGGCATGAAGACCGCGTCCATCTCGCAGTGCCGATGCCTCACCGTTCTGTCCAAGACCGCGAAGTCGGAGCCGGCGCTTCGGCGCTGGGACCTGGACTATATCGCCGGCACCGGAACAGGTGAGTGGCGCCTGCTCAGAAGCATGGACCTGCTGTCGTCCGCCGATCGCGCACTGCTCGCTGCGCAGAAAAGCGGAACCATCCTCTTCTGGGATCGCCTGGACGTGCTGGTGGGCGGCGCGGATGTCGATGACGAGGTGGCCCAGAAGCACTTCAGAGAACGTGCAGAGGCAGCGAAGCGGCATCTTGCGATGGTGTTCCACCGCTTTCTGAAGGGACGCGGCGCGATCACCCTTCATATGAACGGCCGCGCGCTCGAACCGTGGGATCCGTTTCTCGAGGATGTGCAGTTCACGGAGCCGCTTTCCGGCGAGACCCTGATCGCCGACGGGCAACGCGCGGAGATCAAGCCGTTCATTCTGCCCCATCACAGCCGGATCAGCCCCGAACAGCATCAGACCGCCGCAGGGCCGAAGGGCTGGAACGCGCATCAAGGCTTCTACATCTACCGCAACCGGCGGCTTCTGGTCGCAGGCGACTGGCTCGGCCTGGGAATGCAGAAGGAGGAGCATTTCAAGCTCGCGCGCATTCGCATCGACCTTCCGAATTCGGCTGACCTGCTGTGGCAGATCGACGTGAAGAAGTCGCGCGCTCGTCCTCCGGCAGCCCTGCGGCAGGATCTGCTGCGGATCGCCAGAGCCGCGCGCAATCGGGCGTCGAGCATCTACCGTCATCGCGGCAAGGTCATTCAGCGCCAGCTGGGGGACAAGGAGGCATTTCTCTGGACGCATCTGACGAAACACGGGAAGTCGTTTTACAAGATCAATCGGGATCACCCTCTCGTCCGGAAGGTGCTCGAGGCAGCCGACGACCGGGCGCCACTGCGCGCGCTGTTCAGCCTGATCGAGCAGACCATTCCTGCGCCGCTGATCGTGATCAACAATGCCGAGACGCCGGATGCCTTCGGTCAGCCCTTCGAGGGGGCGGAGGCCGAACTCCGCAAGGCCATGGAAGCGGTCTTCGACGCGATGGTCGACGCAGGACGTGACCGGGTCGAGGCCGCGAGGGCGCTGCTCCTGATGGAGCCGTTCAACAATCATCCTGACGTTGTCACGGCGTTTCTGGAAGAAGTTGCCAGGAAAGCATCGCCAAAGGCGAAATGAGAGGAAGAGAAATGACCGGGGGATCGACGGAACAGCTGCTGCGCAGCGCCTATGGCGCGGCGAATGCGCTGCTCGAACTCGAAACGAGAATAACCCAGGAAGCCCTCGAACGCACCGTCGACACGATAGTCGCGATGCCGCCCTACAGCAACGTCGATCGGACACGACTGCTGCGCGAACTCGAGGCGAAGAACAACACGCTCGTCGGCGGCTACTCGATCATCGACGACAAGGAATTCGTCGCCTGGGTAAAGAACGCGCGGGAAAGTCGGCCATTCGCGTTCTGGGAGCGGTATCGCCACTGGATGGACCGCGGCAAGCGCTGGGCGACCGGTCCGCTGGTTCAGATGGACCGCATGACCGACGACATTCTGGATCGCCTCCGGAATCCGGAGACGCCCGGCAGCTGGGATCGTCGCGGCCTCGTGGTGGGCGATGTCCAGTCCGGCAAGACCTCGAACTACACGGCGCTGATCTGCAAGGCGGTCGATGCCGGCTTCCCTCTCGTGATCGTGCTCGCCGGGGTTCACAACAGCCTGAGAAGTCAGACGCAGCTTCGTCTCGACGAGGGGTTTCTCGGCTTTGACACACGGCTCAGCCTGCTCGCCGACGATCAGGAAAATCAGCGCGTCGGCGCGGGCAAGATGCCAAGCGCACCGTTCCTGGTTGCGCATTCTCTTACGAGCAGCGCGGATGGCGGAGACTTTAAGGCCGCAACTGCAAACGGCACGCGTCTGATCCCCGGCGGTCGCGACCCGATCATACTTGTCGTGAAGAAACGGGTCGGCATCCTCGAGAATCTGCTGGCCTGGGTCCAGTCGGTACGGGCGGTGGATGATCCGGGAACCCCCGGCGGCAAGATCGTACGCGACGTCCCCATGCTCGTCATCGACGACGAGGCGGACAATGCCTCGGCCAACACGAACGAATATCGCAACGATGACGGCACGATCGACGAGGATGCCGATCCGACTAAGACGAACCTGCTCATTCGGCGCCTTCTCGTCTCGTTCGAGAAGAGTGCCTATGTCGGCTATACGGCAACACCGTTCGCCAATGTGTTCATGCACCACGAGGCAACGCACAGGACCGGTGGGCCCGATCTGTTTCCGCGCAGCTTCATCATCAACCTTCCGTCGCCATCGAGCTATATCGGGCCCGAGAAGGTATTCGGCATCAGTCGCCCCGGCATCAATGGCGAGGCCGCGGGGTTGCCCATCATCCGACGCATCAAGGATGCCGAGGCGGTCTTTCCACCCGGACACAAGATGGACCTGCAGGTCCCGGACCTGCCCGCATCCCTGAAGGAAGCGATACTGGCCTTCCTGCTGGTCTGCGCAGCGCGCCGCGTTCGCGGTGATGTCGATGTCGACAATTCGATGCTCGTGCACGTCACGCGACTGGTAGCGGTGCAGGACAGGGTCGCAACGCGGATCGATGAACATCTGGTCGATATTGTCCGGCAGCTGGAGTTTCCGGGCACGGGCGGGAATGCCCTGGTGGAGCTCGAGAAGCTCTGGAAAACCGAGTTTGCTGCAAAGTCTGCTCAGCTGCGGGAGCAGCTGTCCGACCACGATCTGCCACCGGTCAAATGGAAGGATGTCAGGGATCAGCTCTTCGACGCCGCCAATCGCATCCGCGTTCGTCGCGTGAACGGATCTGCAAAGGACGCGCTCGACTATGCCGATCACCCGGGAGGGCTGTCGGTGATCGCGGTAGGTGGCGACAAGCTTTCGCGCGGACTTACCCTTGAAGGCCTGTCGGTCAGCTACTTCATCCGTACTACCAAGATGTACGACACCCTCATGCAGATGGGCCGCTGGTTCGGGTATCGGCCACGCTACGCCGACCTGTGCCGCCTCTATACCTCGCCCGTTCTGGTGCGCTGGTATCGCCATATCGCCACGGCGACTGCCGAACTCCGCGAGGAGTTCGATCTGGCCTTCAATACCGGTCAGACGCCCCTCCAGTTCGGCCACCGCGTTCGCACGCATCCCGATGGCCTGCTCATCACGGCTGCTAACAAGATGCGCGCCGGCACGCGCGTTCGGGCCGGGTTCTCCGGAACGATCTCGGAGACGGTCTCCTTCGAGGAAATGCAGGCGCAGACAAACTACAACGCCTTTGCCGCATTTCTTGGCAGCCTGCCGCCGCGCGCGGGCACCGGGCGGCAAGAATGGGATGATGTCGATGGAGGCGATATCGTTGCCCTGCTCCGTCAGCTCGAGACGTCCCGCGACTCCTGGAAGGCCAATGCCCGAGCTCTCGCCGAGTATGTCGCCAACCGGGTCTCGGCCGGGAGGCTTCGCAAGTGGACGGTCGTGCTGGCCGGCCAGGGCCGGTCGAAGGTTGCTCGCAAGGTCGGCCCCTATGAAGTCACGCTGACCGACCGCCAGACGCACATGCAGGGTGATGACGGGAAGATCACCATCGGACGGCTCGTCAGTCCCGCGGACGAGACTGTCGATCTCGACCGTGCCGCCCAGAAGCGGGCGATGGAGGAAACGCTCGAGGCATGGGAAAGGAAGCCGGACCCGAAGAAGGATCGGCCGCAGACGGCGAGCGGCCCGTTCATTCGCCGACAGCGAAGCCCTGATCGTGGCCTGCTGATCATCTATCCGATCGACGCAGGGCTGCCAGACAACCTTCCCCTGATGGGCTTCGCCATCAGCTTCCCCTTCGACTCGGAAGCGCCGCTGATCGACTATGCGGAGAACAGCGTGAAACAGCTCGAGAGCATCTTCGAGTGACGCCCGAGCGACTGCTGGACGCCTGGCGAAGCCTTGGCGAAGAGCCGGCCCAGGCGGCGGGGATTCAGCGTGTCCGCGTGGATACCGAGGCGGCCGCCGACATCTTCGCCTGCGTCTTCTGGCCGGGTGGCCGTCCCGGACTGCTGATCGAGGGTGACGGTGCGCATCGCCCGGCGGATGATCGGATCCCGACATGCCGAGGGGTCAGAACGGTTCACGAGATCGTCGCGGCTCCGCGCGAACGGACCGTCCTGCGCGTCATGCTCGAGGACGACCGGCTTCTCGACATCTTCGCGGTGCTGTCTGCCGATCTGGTAGAGGCTGCCATTGCGCCCGGCACGGTGGCCGCGGCGTTGCGTCGCTGCATCGATCGCTTGTGCATGTGGCAGGGGCTCTTCGAACGTGTACCTGCCGAGGGAATGTCGGAGGAAAGACAGCGCGGCATGCTCGGCGAGCTTCTGATCCTCGAAACGCTGTTTCTCGAGCACTTGGATCCGATCGTAGCCGTGACCTCCTGGGTCGGGCCGGACCCCGCACATCAGGACTTCATCCACGGTGGCACGGCGATCGAGGTGAAGACCAGTCTTGCCAAACGGCATGCGCGCATCGTCATCGCCAACGAGAAGCAGCTCGACGAACGGCCGCACCGGACACTGGTGCTGGCACACCTGCGGCTCGACGAAAGCGCGAGCCTCGGCGAAGCCCTCCCGACGGTTGTCGATCGCCTTCGCCACGCGCTTGCCGGGGACCCCGTCGCGTCGCGGATGTTCGATGACCGCCTGATGCTCGGAGGCTATCTCGATGTGCACGTCCCGCTGTATCTTCCCAATCGCTGGCGCGTATCCTCCGTCCGATTCTACCGCGTGCACGGAGACTTTCCGCGGCTGACCGAGAACAACCTGCCGCCCGGCGTCGGCGACATCCAGTATTCCATCATCGCGGACGATCTTGGGGCCTTCGAGATTTCGCAGGAGGAAACCGCCGTGCTTCTGGAGGCCGAGAATGGCTGAAATCGACGACCTGCGTGTCTATGCCGTCAACATCCTGCAGGACGTCATCGCGCGGGCCGATGCCGCAGAGGACGGGGCACTGCGAGCGGAAGCCTTTGCCGAACTGATGTTCGAGCACCTCGTCGATGCCGGCGAGATCGATGACGGCATTCCATGCGCTGTCGAGGGGCGCGGAATACGCTGCTCCGGTTACTTCCTCTCGGAAGACAACGACCGGCTTGATCTGTTTCTCGCGATTCCGCAGCTCGACGGGACCGCCTCGACCGTCCTCAAGGCGGATATCGATGCTGCCTTTCGACGCATCGGGACATATCTGGAGAAGGCGCTGACCGGCCTGCACAAGGAACGCGAGGAAGCGCTGACGGGCTACGACATGACGCGAGCGATCTGGGAGGCTCGCGACGACCTCAGTCACGTCCGCCTGTTCGTCATTACCGATGGCCTTGCCGGCATCGATCAGATCGAGAGCCGGATGGTGGGCTCGATCGAGGTTTCCAGCCATCTCTGGGATCTCCGGCGACTGCATCGCGCCGTGTCCTCCGGTTCGAACCGGGAGCCGATTCATGTCGATTTCCCGAAGCTCGGCGGCGCCGTTCGCTGCATCGTCGCGACCCCGCCGGGCGGCGGCTATCGCTGTCTCATGACGATGCTGCCCGGCAATCTGCTCGTCGAAATGTACCGGCAGCATGGCCCGCGCCTGCTCGAGCGCAACGTTCGCAGCTTTCTGCAGCTCAAGGGAAAGGTGAATCAGGGAATCCGCAAGACGATCATCGACGAGCCGCAGATGTTCCTTGCCTTCAACAACGGGCTTTCCGTCACGGCGAGCGGGCTCAGGATCGAGGACCATGGCGATGGTACGGCCGACCTGATCGCCGCGGACGACTTCCAGATCGTGAACGGCGGTCAGACGACGGGGTCGATCTTCCGTGCGTGGAGAAAGGACAAGGCGGATGCCAGCCTGCTCCAGGTTCCGGTCAAGATCACGGAGATACTGAGCGACGGCGATATCGAGGATATCGCGCCCCGCATTTCCCAGTCGGCGAACAACCAGAACAAGGTCAACATGGCTGACTTCTCGTCGAACCATCCGTTTCACAGGAAGATGCAGGAGCTTTCACGATCCATCTGGGCTCCACCCATCAGGGGAATGCAGCGGCAGTCCCGGTGGTTCTACGAACGTGCGCGTGGGCAGTATCATGATGCGCTTGCCGAAAACACGACCGAGGCCGAGCGGCGGAAGTGGGAACTGATTCATCCCCGCAATCAGCTCGTCACGAAGACCGATCTCGCAAAATACGAGCACAGCTGGTCGCAGCTCCCCCATATCGTCAGCCGTGGCGGCCAGAAGTGCTATCTCGATTTCATGGATGCGCTCGATCAGCGCGGCGCATACGAACCGGACGAACCCTATTTCGAGCGCGCCATCGCGCGCGCCATTCTCTTTCGGCAGACAGAGAAGATCGTCTCGCGGCAGAAGTTCGGCGGTTATCGTGCCAACATTGTAACCTATTCTCTCGCCTGGCTTTCCCATCACACGGCCAAGCGGATCGATCTCGAGGCGATCTGGTCCTCGCAGGAGCTGCCGCCCGCGCTGGCGGCATTCCTCGAGGTACTGAGCGTGCACGCCCATGCCCATGTGACCACGCCACCCGGCGGCCAGAACGTCACCGAGTGGTGCAAGAAGGAGGCGTGCTGGGAAGCATTCCGGGAAAGGGCCATCCCGATTCCGGAGGAGGTCGAAGCGGGTCTGGTATCGCGCGACCGTGCGCACGTTGCAGGGTCGAGCAGCGTTCTGGAAGAGCAGACCAGCGCCGCCGAGAGCGAACAGGTGGACCGCGTGGCAGCGGTGCCCGCACAGACCTGGTTCGATCTGGCAGCCTGGGCCAAGGATACCCAGACATTGCAACCCTGGGAGCGATCCCTGTCGTTCAGTCTGGGCCGGGTGGCAGGGTCCGGCAAGAAGCCGACCCGCAAGCAGGCGGCGCACGGCGAGAAGATCATCGCGCAGGCCCGGTCACTCGGATTCCGGGGGTAAGGCAGGTTGTCCCGATGCTGATCGCCGAGGCGAAATCCCTGGCTGGCGGAAGGCGGCATCGAGAGCTAGCGGCGAAGGGAGAGATTCGTGCTTCATCATGCTGATGTCGAGATCAGGCGGGATGTGGACCCGGCCTGTTTCGCTCCGTTGACGGAGAGGCAGGCCGCCGGTGAATCCGGCATGGAGGTCAATCATCAGTATGTCGATGTTCGCGGCTGCTCGATCGAGGACGCGCGCCAGGCCCTGACGGAGGAGGCGGAGTTTCTGGAGGAGCTGGAAGCGTCCGGCTGGGATGGAGGCGTGGCGGACCAGCTGATGGACGATGCCTATGAATCGGAGTTTCTGTTCGGCTTCGATGTCGGCACGGCCGGCGCGATCTTCGCTCTCTCCGCAGCGGGGGCCGTGCCGATTACCAGCTGCAACGGCGGTGTGATCGATGGCGAAAGGCACGCGAGCGATGTCCCCACCATCCTGTTCTCTGCGACACCGGAGATTTTGCCGCCGATCCTTCGAGCGGCGGCCGCGGCCGATGCCGGGCTGATCAATAACGATGGCAACGTGGAGCTGTTTGCCGACTGGCTTCCCAAGCTGCATGCATTTGCCGGCCAGCTTCTCGCCGAGCTGGAGCGCTGACCGGGCTCCACTGAAGCGGGTTTTCGGTGGTTCGCTGATTGGGAGCGCCCCCGGCTAGACGAGAACCCGTTACAAAACCTGGGTGTGCATGAAACGAGACCCAGGTTATGTCACGCTCCGTCATGTTACAAAACCTGGGTATGAAGGAAACGAGACCCAGGTTATGTCACGCCACCCAGCGTTACAAAACCTGGGTATGATCGAAACGAGACCCAGGATATGTCACGCCATGGACCGGCTTGAACAAACCCAGCGCGAGCAGCTCAGCGCCTTCCTGGACACCAGTCCGATCGTTCGCGCCTACGAACTCCGAAATGCCGGGATCGCCGGAGAGACAATCAGGCGTGCTGTCCAGAGTGGTGAACTTGTTCGCATAGCACGCGGCCTCTATCAGCGCGCCGACAGTGAGGTCGAAACCGAGCAGGCGCTGGCCGAAGCTGCGAAGCGGGTTCCAAAGGGCGTCATCGCCATGATTTCGGCGCTCGCCTTTCATGGGCTGACCGATCAGATGCCGCGCAGGATATGGGTCGCGATCAGCGCAAGGGACTGGGCGCCGGTTCCTTCATACCCGCCAATTCGCATCGTCGAGCTTCGCGACAAGTACATGCAGCACGGGATCGAGCATCATCCGATTTCGGGCGTGGATGTTCCGATCTTCTCGGTGTCGAAGACGCTTGCCGACGTCTTCCGCAACAGCAAGCTGGTCGATCGCTCCGTCGCGGTCGAGGGGCTGCGGGCCGCACTCGATCAGCGGAAGGCTACACCGGGTGAAATCGCCGATGCCGCAATGGCGGCCGACTCGTGGAGGATCATGCGACCCTATCTCGAGGCACTGACCTCGAATGGCTAAGGGCACAAATCGCGCAGCCTCGATCAAGCAGCAGCTCCTGAACCTCGCCCGCGCGGAAGGCAGGGTATATGACGTCGTACTGGTTCGGTACGCGCTCGAACGGCTGCTCTATCGAATCTCGATCTCGGAAATGCGGGACCGATTCATCCTGAAGGGCGGCATGCTGGTCACCCTGTGGATCGAAGGTGGAAATCGGGAAACGCGCGACGTCGACTTCCTCGGATACGGTGATTCCGACGAGAGAAAGCTTCGCGATGCGTTCGCCGAAATCATGGCCATCGATGTCGACGATGGGCTTGTGTTCGATATCGAGGGGCTGCGAGCCACGGCCATCCGCGAAGAGATGGAATATGGCGGCGTGCGGCTGCGCACGACGGCTTATCTCGAGCGGTCCCGGATTCCGGTCACTATCGATATAGGGTTCGGCGACGCACTGGCGGCATCCGCCCCTTCTCTCGCCTACCCCTCGCTGCTTGGAATGGAAGCTCCGCAGATAAGAACCTATCCACCGACAGCAGTGATTGCGGAGAAATTCCAGGCCATGGTCGCCCTCGGGGTCGCGAACGGTCGCATGAAGGACTATTTCGATCTCTGGGCGATTCCGAGAGCGGTGGAGCTTGATGAAACGGCTCTTGATGCAGCCATCCAGGCGACATTCGAACGACGTCAGACCGACATTCCGGTGGGACGGCCGCCCGGACTTTCGCCGGCCCTGACAGGCGACGAAACCAAGCAGCGCCAGTGGCGAGCGTATGCGCAGTCGATCGACCTGGAGAGCCTGACTCTCGAGGAGGTCGTCGAAGCAGCATGGGCGCTGGTCGGCCCCTCATGCGCGCGCATTGGAGCACGGGGAAACAGCTCGCCCGAATCATGATTGTCGGATAGTCGCCGGGCCGGACGTGCGTAGCAGGAAAGGGCAAAGGGACTCGAACCGCCCCGCGAAAGAAGCTTCATGGTATCAACGATGGTATCGACAATGAGGCTCCGGGATTATTCGATTGTTTTCAGCATGTTATATTGCTGTTTCGAGTCCTCTTCTGGCACCATTTGCTGCCTCTGGATTCGTCCAGAGGCGCCAAGCAAGCGGCTGGTTTCGCAGCATAATTTCATCAACGATCGCTGGCAACCGCCCGGTTGATCCAATTGATTCCGGCAAAAGACACAAAATAGAGTCTCATTTTGTGTCTGCTGGGCGGATCCGGAGAAACCGGGATCACGATGATGCTGACACAACTCCACATCACCTCCGCCAAGCCGTAGAGGCGCTATCAACACCTTGTGCCCTTGGCCCCCATCGCGGATACAAATGGTTCCGCGCTGCGCTGAAAGACGAGTATCCTGGGCCGGCCGTGCTCTCTTCCAGGGGTGTCGCGCCGAACGGATTTTGCCTGTTGCAATAGGCGTAAGAGGTGCCGTGCTCGCTTTCCCGATTGGCCAATCCCAAGAAGAGGAGAGGATTCGCGTTCCTGCTCGCACCTAGCTCTTGCACAGAATCGGACTGATCCCTGACAAACTTTTCCCAGCGGCGAAACATCGCCGATCCGAACTCGGCAAGAACAACCGCTTTCAACTTCTTTCACATTTACGAGCTAGTTCACTCCAGAACCTGGTTGGGGCTTGGTCATGAATATGGAAAGCGTGTTTGGCAGGGTATTCGGCCGCAAGGGAGCAGGTGCGGAAACACCCCGGGCGTCAAACGGCGGCGCGCAATTGCACCCGGCAATGGCGGCTGAACTGCAGCGGCTCGAACATTACCGCCCGGGCCTTGGCCGCGCGGCAATGCACTATGTCGCGAGCGGCGAACGCCTGGATGCACTCGATGCGATCGCGGCGCTGAGCCAGGCCAATCTTGTCGCAACCTCGTCCTACCAGAAGGCCGAGCCGACACTTTCCGTTATGCTCGGCAAGACCAGCCAGGCGCTGGTCAGGGGCGAAATCCAGCCAGGACCGGAGGTGTTGCGTCTGCTCCAGGTCCGCATCGCGACCAAATATGTCAGGGCGCCGTGGAACAAGCAGCTGACCGACGCGGAACTGGCGGTGACCGGGCTGAACGAAATGCTGTATCACGGGCTGTCTCTCATGCAGGGCAATTACAAGGTTAAGTGGGAGGAAGTGATTCCACTCAAGACCGCCTTTGCCCATTTCCGGCAAGTCGGCGGCACCTTGCTGGACCTGTTTGCGCTGATCCTGCGTCGAACGGAAAGCGAGTTCGTTACGCAATCGGTCGGCAGCTGGTCCGCCAGCGACGACCTTGCCGGTTATCTCAACACCTATCCCGCCGCCTTTGCCGAAGCGCTGCGCCTTGCCGAACCGAGGCCCCGCGCAAACGGCGTAAAGCTGGCCGAATATCACAAAGCAACATCGGCGCCGGAGATCGAGTCGGTCCTGGTCGCCATGTTGACCCGGCCGTTCGATCAAAATGACCGCGAAATCGCTACGTCCGCGCTTGCCCGGCTCGCCCCGGAACAACTCCTGAACTGGCTCCAACGCTACCTTCCGCAGGCGGATATCGATACGCGTTACGGCCTTGTCCAAGCAGCGGGACGCAATGGCGCGGCAACAATTCTCGCCCTTCTGGCCGAACGCGCGAAGGTCGAAAAGGCGGCCAAGGTGCAAGCCGCAATTCAGGCAATCCTAGAGGTCGACGCGGTTGAGGAAGCGCCGCCCATCGATGGCCAACCCAATGCATCCGGTTATGCCGCTATCGACGGCAGCTTCGTGACCCTGCCCCCGCTCGCGGATTTGGGCGAGCCCGAGACGGGCTCAGCCAGCGCGGAGGACCGCGCCGCCTTCATGCGGATCGTCGAGGCGATCGTTGCGCATCGCACCAGCCTGTCCGAGGAGAGCTGCGACCGAACCCGCTTCTTTCATCGCCTTGACGATAACGATATCGACGCGACCTTTGAACTGATGACGCAGGGGGCGCCACTGCGTCCCGGCACGACCTACGCCCTCGTCAGCGCTATCAGGCAACGCGAGGACGGACGTGCATGGTATGCGGGCTATCTCGGACGGCTGCCGGTTGGCGCGGCATTGCGGGCGCTGATGGCCAATGGTTACAGCGAAATGCGCCTTTTGACCGGTGCCGACACCTATATCCGGGAAAGCGAGCGGTTCGCGCTGGATCGCCTCGGCCACTGGATTGCAGACCATGGCATTGGGCTGCGCGAGATCGAAACCGCCAATCACGCGGCAAAGACGGGACTATCCTTTTCGCAGGCGGCGAACGATCCCGCGTTCAACCCGGCTTTGCACTTGCGCGAAATTCTCAACCGGCAACAGCTGAGTTACGACCGCCGCAGCGTATTCGAATCGCTCCGGGATCTCGATCCGCGCGCCGTCTGGCCTTGGCTAGCCGGCAACATGGGCGTTCTCGACGAAGCCTTGGGCCTGAAGCCGGCCGAAAAACCGATCCCGCTCGACCGCGCGCTGGAGGCGCTGGAACTGCTCCCGCGGATGCCGCAACGCTATTTCGCAAAGCTTCTGGACATCGCAGTGTCGGAAAAACGCCCGCTGCGACGTCGGGCCATGGCGCTGCTTCGCGACGGCCGAGATCTGACAACACGCATAGAGGCATTGCTCGACGACAAGCGCCAGCTGGTGCGGAGCAACGCCGCGACATGGCTCGCCGACATCCGGTCGACGGCCAGCGAAGGCGCGTTGCGCAAGCGCCTGAAGAACGAGAAATCCGATCCGGTTCGCGCGGCGCTGATCGAAAGCCTGCAGCGCATGGGCTTCGACCTTTCCGACGTGATTGGCCCTCTCACGCTGATCGCCGAGGCCGAAGCAGCCTTCGCCAAGGCCGCGCCGAACCTGCCCGCCTGGCTCACCGCCAACGGACTTCCCGCACCGCACTTCCGCGATGGCTCCACCGTTCCGCAGTTGCTCGTGCAGCACTGGCTGGCATTGGCGATCCGGCTCAAGGATCCGGCCGCCAGCGGACAGTTCGGAATCTACCTCGACCAGTTGCTGCAAGACGATGCACGGACCTTTTCGAACTGGGTATTGGATGCCTGGATTGCCTTCGATACCCACACCTCGTCGCTCGAAGAGGCCACTGCCTACGCCATGGCGAACTACCAGCAGCATTTTTCGTGGCTGTGCCGTTACACCAAGCCGCCCGGATTGCGCGAGGAAGTGATCGCGCAAATGACCCGGGAAAAAACAGGCGAGTTGCTCAACTCGGGCTCCGAGGCCAAGGGCATGCTCGCCCTTGCCTGCCGCGCCGATCCAGTCTTTGCCGCCAACCGGGTACGCTGGTTCCTGAAGAAGCATGGGCGACGCTCCAACCAAGCGATGGCGCTGCTGGAAGTGCTGGCCGGAATCGGCCAGCCCGTGGCGCTGCAAGTGGTGATCGCCGCCTCGGTCCGGCTCAAGCAGAAGAGCACTCAGGCCCGCGCCGCCGAGATCGCCGAACGCTATGCCGAAGATCGCGGCTGGAGTTTCGATGAACTGGCTGACCGCACCGTGCCCAGCGCCGGGTTCGATGACGACGGTGTATTGGAACTGCCCAGCGGCGAGGATGGGAAGCTCTACACCGCCCGACTCGATGCCATGCTGGCGATCCATCTGTTCAATCCGGACGACAAGGCGGTGAAGAGCCTGCCCGCAGGGGACGACGAAGCCACCCGGGAATCGAAAAAGGCCTTCGCCGGGGCCAAGAAAGAACTGGCACAGGTCATCGAACTTCAAGGTACCCGCCTGTTCGAAGCGATGTGCGTCGAACGCGCCTGGCCGGTGGCCGATTGGCGGTTGGCCTTCCATGAACATCCGGTAATGCGCCGGCTGGTCGAGCGACTGGTCTGGCAGGGGCTGAACGAGGACGGCCATCCGCTCGGGCTATTCCGGCCAACCCAGGAGGGCGATTTCACCGATGCCGGAGACAATCCGGTCGATATCGACGGCTTCGCCAAGGTCCGGCTGGCCCATGGCGCGTTAACCGACGAAGCGACCTGCCGGGCTTGGGCTGGCCACCTCAAGGACTATGAGATCAAACCCTTCCTCGCCCAGTTCGACACCCTGCGCGCGCCGCTTTCCGCCGAACAGGGCGAAGCCGAGGCAATTCTCGACCGCCAGGGCTGGAAGGCCGACAGCCTGACGTTCCGGGGTGCAGCGGAGAAACGCGGCTACGAACGAATCATGCGCGATGGCGGCGGTTGCCACGAGTATGAGAAGAAGTTCCCCAGCCACGGCATCACCGCCACGATCTTCCACACCGGCTCCCATGCCGTGGACGAGAACAACCCGCTCGCACTCAAGGAACTTCATTTCACCAAACAAGGCCATCGCGGGACCTATCGCATCAAGGACGTCCCACCGGTGATGCTGGCCGAGTGCTGGGCCGACTATCATGCAGTCGCCGCCAGGGGCGCATTCGATCCGGAGTGGGAGAAACTCTCGCCCTGGTGACCTATCGCAGCAAGGGCGCTCCGCAGCGCTGCTGGCGGGCCACCAGCAGGCCATAGGCCGCGACGAGAAGCGTTGGTGCATCCTGTACACCGCGGATCAGAGCGGCCAGCGCCGGCAGGCCATGATGATCGAGCCGGTCGGCATGGGCGGCAAGCCCCCGGGCGATCTGGTGTCGAGCGATTGCGCCAGTGCAGGACCGATCTCCGCCCGGTCCAGCAGTTGCCGCCACGCCGCAGCCAACGCCGCCTCAGTGCCCCCACGCTGACGCCGGATGAAACGCCGCGCGCCGCTTTTCCGCAACCGTTCCAGCCAGCCGCGCATAGCGTGGCCAGCCTGTTGCCGACCATGGGTATAGGGCCGCCGCCACAGCGAAAGGTCGACTGGGTCGTCGGCGCCGAACAACGTGATCGGCCGCGCTTCCAGCTGTTCGCCCGCACGGACCAGCCGTACCAGCACCATGCCTTCCCATCCGCTGCGCACATGCGCTTCCAGCGCTCCGATGGCGGTCGCCACCGGCTCTTCGTGATCCAGCGTCAACGCCAGCCATTCGCCTGCCGTATCGCGCACGGGCCAGACGAGTTGTTGCGTGAGATCGTCGAAATAGGGCAAGCCAACCGCGCTGGGCGATAAGAGGCAGGCGACCGCTGTGTCGCCAGCATCGAGGCCCAGGCCAGTCTGCCGAAGCCAGGTTTCCCGAAGGTCCCTCCATTCGCGGACGATACCTGGCCAGCGAGGATCCGGACGCACGTGGCGGGCGATGATCACGGCACGCGCGCTGGCTGGCGCGGAAAGGCGGTCGTCGACGGACAGGCGCGATTCTTCAAGCGCGATCCGGGCATGCGCCAGCACGGCCAGCGGTTCGGCCTGCCACATCGCCTGCGTACGCCAGGCTTCGGCTGGCGCAAATGCGGGGTCCTGGCCCGCCCCACGCGCCAAGGAGGTCGAGAGCCAGCGTCCGGTCTCCGGCTCGATGAACCAGGCGGTCACGCCCCGCGCGCCGGTATCGGTGCGCCAGCGCTCACCCCCGCAGCCGACCAGTGTGAGCGGGGCGGCGGGCGCGAAATCTCGCCGCACCTTGCCGGCGAGACTTGCCCGCCGGTCGGGCTCGATGCCGGCAAGTGCCCGCGTCAAAACAAAGGCAGTAGCGGCGAGCTCGAGCATGCGATCGGAGTCGAAGGCAAGCGCGCGTTGCCGTCGCAGCCGCAACTGCGCGGCAATCGCGCGCAGCATCGTCGAAAGGCGCGGCAGACTGTCCGCGCGCGAGGATACCGAGAGCTCGAAGAGCGATTCCTCGAGCGGCAACGGCGCGAGGTTGAAGCCCAGCATCGCGACTTCGCCAAGGCTTGCCGCGACACGGCGCAGGAAGGCGGAGTCGATCTCCACCTCTGCCGGTAAAGTCTCATCCTCGACCGGCTCAGGCAAGGTCGCGCCGAAGTGGCGATGCGCGGCCAGAACTGCGGCAGCATGATAGGCCTTTACGCGTGCCTTGACTGCCTTTGAGACGATACCGTCAAAACCCTGGCCGCGCAGGATGCGAATGGGGTCGTCCAGGTCGGCGAAGACGACCGAGATGGCGTTTGGGGCCGGCTCCACCTGCTGGACCGTTGCTACGAGTTCCAGCGCCGCACGCCAGCCGGCCTTGCCTGACCAGCGTTCAAGCGCGGTGAGGTCCAGCGCGGCGAGAATGTCCTCCGATTTGGACAGCGCCTCCGCGACCTCTCCTTCCCCGGTCGCACTATCCTCGATCGCCTGAAGGAACAGCACGGCCGCGATGCGATGGCGGCAGATAGCGACCGATTTGCAGGCGCAGTCGGCCGCGCGGGGGCCCCGCGCGTCGAGCGTCACCAGTTGGCCGTCCGCCTCGACCGCTGCCTTGCCTTCGCCGGCGGAGACCAGCCGCAGCTTACCCTCTTCGACGTCGCGATGCGCGCGCCGGACCAGTCCGGGGTTGGAAAGCGTTGCCAGCGCGGCATCGTCGAACGCGGCCAGGCCGACCCGCAAAGCGGCATCGATCACGCGATCACGCTCCCGATCCACTCGGCGAACCGGTCGGGCGTGAGCGCTGCAATCTGCATTCCGCGTTCTGCCAGCCGCTCGGCCATGCGCCGGTCATAGACCGGGGCGGCATCATCGCTGAGCGCGCCGAGCCCCAGCAGCGTGACCCGGGCCGATGCCATGCGCTGCGCCGCGGCGAGCATGCGCGGCACGGATCCGCCCTCCTCGAAATCGCTGACGAGGACGAAGACGGTACGGGTCGGCTGGGTGACCAATTTCTCGCAATACTCCATCGCCGCGGCGATGTTGGTGCCGCCGCCCAGCTGTACCGACATCAGGACCTCGACCGGGTCATGCGATTCGCTGGACAGGTCGACGATCGCGGTATCGAAGACAATCAGCTTCACATCGACCGCGGGCAGGGCGGTGAGGATCGAGGCCATGACCGCGGCGTAGATGGTGGAAGCCAGCATCGACCCCGATTGGTCGACGCACAGGATGATCGTCCAAGGCAGTCGCCGCCGGCTGCGACCATAGAAGCGCAGGCGATCAGCGACGATCACGCCGCGTGTCGCATCCCAATTCTTGAGATTGTCGCGGATCGTGGCGCGCCAGTCGAAATTCTGCATCGACTTGAGCTGACTTCGACGGAAGCGATTGGGGCGCCCCGCCAGCGCTGCCTCGACGCGCGGACGCAGGCGCCGGACGATATCCTCGACGATCTTGCGCGCCACGTCGCGGATCTTCTCGCGCATCGCCGGATCGGCGAGCCCCTTGTACGCGATCAGCGACTTGAGCAGGTCCTTGTTCGGCTCGAGCGCATCAAGCACCGCAGGATCCTTGACCAGTTCCGCCATGCCGAGATTGTCGATCGCATGCGCTTGCACCGTTTCGCAGACCGACTGAGGGAAGAGATCGCGCAACTCGCCGAGCCAACCGAGCGGCGTCAGCTGGCTTGGATCGAGCGACCCACCGCGTCCCCCGCCATTCTTGTCTCGTCGCAGGCCGCGTTTCTCCATCTCGCGGGCATAGAGATAGTCGAGCGCTCTATCGGCACGGCGCTCTGCTCCAGTCATCCCATCGGGGGGAGTGAGCGATCGGCATAGCGTCCCAAAGCCAGCCGCCAGCGCCTTAGGACGACAGGGTCGCTCATGCACCAACGCCGTCGCGCGCGAGCACGAGTACCAGTTCGCGGTCGAGCGCGAGATTGGCGGCAAGCTCGGCCTCGGAGATATCGACGATTGTGGCCAACTGCCCCGGCTGCGCCCCGATGCGGATCGCCACTTCCTCGGCCAGCCGGTCGATCTCGCGCGGATCGAGCGGCATCAGCGCGAGACGGAGGTGCGGCAGCAGCGCCAGGAACCCCTCCTCGTCGAGGCCCGCGATCAGTTCGTCGAGCGTCGCGACGATCTCCGGCAACGTCCAGAGGAGTTCGCGCGCGATGGCGATGATGCCGCCCAGGAACGCCAGCCGTTCGGCAGGATTGACATAGCTGCTCGCCAGTTCGCCGCTGAGCCGGGCCTTCAACTCGTCTGCATCGGTCTTGCCGTCGATCACGACGAAAGCCATCACCGCGCCCGCAAGCATCGGTGCCAGCGGCTGGGCCTGCAGCCGGGAGAGCGCTTCATCGAATAATGCGATCTCGATCGGCGTCTCCGACGAACGCGCCAGTTCGATCAGTCCGCGCAGATCGGCCAGCGCGCTCACTGCATCTCGCACCTGCTCCGGCCCGAAATCGGCCAATCCGGGCAGGAGCACCAGCACGCGCCGCCACGCGGCACCGATCAGATGGTCGAGCGGGGCGGTCTCGACGATTCCCAGCGTCTCGCGGCCACGGCGCAGCAGCACGAGATCGGTCAGAGCCGCGACGACCGAGCCCAATTGCGGGTCCTCGATCACCTGCTGTTCGACCAGTGCGAGGATCGCATAGGCTTCGGTGCCCAGCCCGGCGCGGCAGGCAGCGGAGAAAAGGTCGATCGCGGCGAGTGCGCTGCGCCCCTTGCCATGCTCGGAAAGCTCGGCGAGCTTCTGGGCCAGGACGAACGCCAGTGCCTCGCCCAGAGTATCCGCCGCTTCGGACAATTCGATCAGCCTGGATTCGACCAGCGGCGACCAGGCGACCGACCAGATCTCGTGCAGCCGATCGAGCGCAACATCGTTGCGGAAATCGGGCCCGGCGGTGCGCTGGCTGAAATTCGCCTCGACCAGCGCCATGGCATGGCAGAAGCGGCTTGCCGCGCGGTGGCGGGGCTTGCGGTAGATGTCGAGCTCGCGGCTCCGTCGTTCACCATCGGTGACGGCGAAGCCCAGCGACCGTGCCTGCGCGCGGACCGCCTCGACGAGCGGTGGCGATCCCGCCGAGGGGGGCACCTCGCCGATCGCCGTGCCGGTGAGCCATGCTCTGAGCTCGTTGAGCAAAGGCACATGTTCGGTTGGGATCTCACCCTTGATGAAGCTCGAGCGGATCGCGTCGATAATGTCATCGCGCGCAGGAAAGGGGCGTCCGCGCAGCGCCGCGAGGCGCTCGGCCTGTTCGACCGCGTTGGCGATCACCGGGAATGACGGCGCCCCCGCGCTGCCGCTGGCCCGCAGATGCGCAGCGAAGCCGACGACCAGCGCGAGCGCGAGACCCTGTCCGCCACTGTCGCGGACCTGCCAGAGCCGGTCATAGAAGCCGGGGAGAGGAAGTCCTGCCCCATAGCCACCCAGCGCATCGAGCTGTCGCATGCCATAGCGAATCAGATAGGATCGCCCGGCATCGGCGCGCGCTGCCACCGGCTTAGCCGTGGCGGGCTCGAACAATGCCGTGGCATGGAAGCCGCCGACCACGGCCACGATCGGACCCGAGGCGGTGGCGCGGGTCTCGGCGAGAATCGCGCGCATCTGCGCCTCGCGCGCCAGCGTGCCGTCGCGTTCCAGCTGCGCCGGATCGGTCGCGGTCCGGATGCAGGCGCAATAGCGCGCGACATCGGCGAAGAAGCGCTGCCAATCGGAATCGGCGATGCGAGCCTCGAACAATTGGTCCCACACTTCGTTGCCATCACGGCACCCTAGCTCGCGCGCGAGTGCGGTGACATAGTCGCCGACGTCGAATGGGTGCTCATCGCTAAGCAGCGAGCGCGCTGGCTCACCCGCGTCGTCGAACACCATCTCGCGCGCGGTCGAGGACAGGTCGATGAAGCGGGCTTGCAGCCCCTGCGCCGCGGCCGCCTGCAGCGCAACCAGTTCCGGGCTGTGCGCGCAAAAGGGAAAATAGCTCGCCACGCGGCGCGTCGCCTGGCCCGCTACGGCCTCACGCAGCGAGACGATCGCAACCGGCGCGCGGGTACGCGGATCGCATAGCTGCTCGATCAACGGATCGAAGTCGCATGGCCCCTCGACCAGGATTGCCACCGGCTGCACCGCCGCGATCAGCCGTTCCAGCTGCGCAGCGCACGCTGGGCTATGGTGCCGGATCGGCACCACCCACAGCGCACGCGTCGGATCGTGGAGGGGCACTTCGTCCACGCCGGTCAGCCGAGCTTGAGCGACCGTGCCGCCTGGTAGAATTCCTTCCACGGCCCCGACCGCCCGGCACGCTCCTTGACGATATGGTCGATATAGGCGCGCAGGCGCTTGCCGTCCTCAGGCGAATCCTTGAGCACCACGCCCTGTAGCTGCCGCGCGACATGCGCCGCCGAGAGCCTGCCATCATCGAGATAGGCGGCCTCCAGCGCGGCGGCGTGAAGGACATTGACCGCCTCCGCGGTGGACATCACTGCGTCGGGGCGGTTGAGGCTTGCGCCCTCCGCAGTGCGGCCGGTGCGCAGGTCCTGGAAGACGCGCACCAGTATTTCGGCGACATCGCGTTCGCCGTGCACCTTGACGCCGGCAGGGCCCAGCCGCTCTCCGAGCTGACGCAGTACCAATTCCTGCTCGAACGCTGGATCGGCGATGGGATGGACGGTCTCGAAATTGAAGCGGCGTTTCAGCGCGCTCGACATTTCATGGACGCCACGGTCGCGCAGATTGGCGGTGGCGATCACGTTGAAGCCGGGCGCGGCGCTGGCGACCGCATCAGGCCCGAGTTCGGGTAAAGCGAGCGCCTTTTCCGACAGGATCGAGATCAGCGCGTCCTGCACCTCGGGCGGGCAACGGGTGATTTCCTCAAAGCGCACGATCCGCCCGCTGCGCATCGCATTGAGCACCGGCGAGGGCACCAACGCTCGTTCGCTCGGACCCTCGGCGAGAAGTAGGGCGTAGTTCCAGCCATAGCGGATATGGTCCTCGGTGGTTCCGGCCGATCCCTGCACCACCAGCCCGGAAGTGCCGCAAATGGCAGCCGCGAGCAGTTCGGAGAGCAGCGACTTTGCCGTCCCCGGCTCACCCACCAGCATCAGCCCCTGCTGGCTCATCAGGCTGACGATCGCGCGGTCGACCAACGGATCGTCGCCATAGAATTTGCGCGAGATACCCTGTTTGGGATCGCCGAGAAGGAAACGGCGCACCGCGCGCGGCGAGAGTTGCCAGCCCTGCGGGCGCGGGCTGGTATCGCTGGCCGCCAATGTGGCGAGTTCGGCGGCGTACCGCGCCTCGGCGGCTGGCCGCAGGATCTGTTGCTCGGCCATCAATGGACTTTCTTTTGCCAGTCGGGATCGAAGCCGCTGCCTTTGGCGGCGATATCGTACAGGTCCTGCCACGTCTCGGCGAGCAGCACTGGCGGCACTTCCTTCAGCGTGAGCTGACGGCCGTGATAGCCGTTGTCGCGCAGCACGCGGAAGCTGAGCGTGTGGAGTGCTGCCAGCGTGTTTTCTTCGGGCAGCGGGCTGCCGCTGAACTCGATTTCCGCGACGATCGCAGCACTGCGATAAGGGCGCTCATAGCTGGTAAACCAGCCGCCATCGCCCGCGGCGCCGCGAACATAGCCCAGCTTGGTGGCGATGCCGCGCAGTTTGAAAGTCTCGATCATCCAGCCTTCGCGGTCGCGGATTTCCTGCCTGCCGCCCATCGCCTCGGTCACTTCGGGCAGCGCGCGGCCAACCTGGTCGAATGGCGGCGCGACCTCATAGTCCGCAAGATGCCGTTGCCAGGCGCCGATCGCACCGTCCTCGAGGAGCGAACGATGCGCCAGTTGCACTTCGGCGAAGTCTGCGAGCGCCACATCTTCGTCTGCGGCATTGGTATAAGAGCCGTCGCCGAGCGGTCGGAAAGCCCCGGCGACCCGTCCGTTGCCATCGACCCCCAACCAGATAAGCCGGCGCGCCAGCCGCCCGACCAATGGATGCGCGGCGAGAAAGCTTTCCCAGTCCTCAAGGCGCCAGCGCCGTCCGAGATACATGGCCTCGCGTAGCCGCTCGGTCTGGCTGGCGAAGACCTGCTTGCTCTCCTTGCGCGCGGTCGAGACGAGTTTCTTTGCGGCCTCGATCAGCGGTTTCTCCTCGTCGATGCGGGGTGCGGGAAGCGCCTTTACCTCCTTGCCATCGGCGTTGACCAGAACGAGGCCATCTGCGCTGTCGAGCCGGAGAGCGTAGGTGCGGTCGCGGCCGCAATCGAGATCGATCGCGCCATCAGTGTCGAGCCCAGCGGTAGGCACGGTACGGTCGGCCAGCTCCTCTGCGCTCCAGCCGCGCCGGTCGGCCACGGATTCTACCAACGTGCCGGCATGCGCCTGGACCGAGCGCTGCTTCGAGCGATTGGCGGCTGCGAGCACGAGCTGCAGCGCGGCGCTGGCGGGGTTGCTCGCCAGCATCTCCAGCAGCGCTTTGGCCTGTGACGTGCGTGCGCCATGCTCCTTCAGGAAGGGGCGGACCTTCTGTGCCGCATCAGCGCCATCGACGCGGGTGGCGAGCGCCAGGATGCCCTTGCTGTCCACCGCGCTGCCCAGATAGGTGCCGAGCTTCACGCGCCTTAGCTGGGCGAAGACCGTGTCGCGATCGGTCGCATAATAATCGGCCGCCTGCGGATAGCGCTTCACCGTATCGATATTCTGCCGCAGCGTCGCTGCAACATTGGCCGCGGCATATTGATTGGCCTCCTCCTCGGTGCAGGTCCGAATGTCCTGCTCGATCCAGCTTGTCAGCACCGCCCAGCCCAGGCGATGTGCGTCGCCGGGCGACAGCCGGTCGAGCCAAAGGTCGATCAACGCATTACCGCCCGGTTGCTTGAGCTTGGCCGCGAGCGTCACCCACCATTGCGGAATGCGCGGGTCAATCGTCTCGCCGTTGCGCCAGTGCAATGCCGGCAATTGAGCGAAGGGGAACCAGGTCAGCGCCTTGTCCGTCGCCTTGGCGAGCGCGGCATCGGCTTCCTTGATCATCGCCGCGCTGTCGAAGAAATCGCCGACATCATCGCCCAATCGCTCGAGCGCGGTGATCATCGCTGCGCGCGCAAGTTCGCTTCTTTCCTTCTTCAGCACGCGGCGCAGCGTCGCAATCTTATCGCGCGCCTCGCGTTGGGCGAGCCATTCGGCGGCGCCAGCACGGACATCTTGGCGTCCATCGTCGAGCAGGCGGGCGATCGCGTCATCGATCCCTGGCGCCGCTCGCAGTAACTGGCGGGCGCGCGCGCGCAACGTCGCGCTACTGCCACTCGCCAGGAGCATCAGCGGCTGCTGGTAGCGGCGCGGCGCCGTGGGGAAAAAGGCAAGCAGGTCGAGCGCGGCACGGACGGCGAAAGCGCGGGTTTCGGAGCGGGGCTTGAGGCCGAACGCTTCATCGAGCAGGTCGAACCGGTCGCACAGCGCGACCCAGAACGGCAAGTCCTGCTCAAGGAACGGCTGGTACCATGTTGCGCCGAGATGCTCGGCGATCGGGTCACGCCCGCCGAAGCGCGTCCACAGGTCCAGCACCACGCGGATGTCGGCGCCTGCGGCGATCCGCCGCGCGAGTGCATTCCCCGGGGGGCCGGCCCAGTCACTGAAGACCGTGGCGAAATACCCGTTGGTGCTGGCCAGCGCAAAGCGCACGCTGTGCCAGAGGGTAAGCCGCGGATCGTCGAAAAACGCGTCCACGCCAGTGCCGCGGCCCTCATGTGAGCGGATCCAGCCGAGTGACGTGTTCTGTTGGTTGCCGATCTGGTACGCGCTCTCACCAAGTTTGCGGATCATGTCGAACTGTGCCTGACCCACCTTGCTGAACTGGCGGCTCCAATGCCAGCGTTCACGCGACGCCTCTGCCTGCGCCGCGGCAAGCTTTACGTTGAACGTCGCCGCCGCTGGCCGGAGAAGCGCCAGCACCTCATCGGGAATAGGCGTGACCTCGGCAATCATCGGACGCGGCGGCGTCGCCACCCAGCTTCCGTCGACCGCGGTGTAGCCTTCGGGACCGTCGCCGGGTCCGGCAGCACCGGCTTCGGTGGTGGTGGACGCGAAACTTCCCGTCGCCCGTTCAATCGCCGCGAGGACGCGTGGAGCCGTCTCGTCGGCCTTCCATTCCGCCAGCAATCCGGCGGCCAGGTCGCCCAGGCTTGTAGCAACCAGCTCGACCATCTCGGCCCGTACAGCGGGTGTCGCCTGCGGATACCGTGCCGCCAAATGCGCGCGGAGGAGATCGGCATCGGCGCCGGTCAGCGCCTGCCTGGCGCTTTCACGCGCCTTTTTCGACGACCCGGTCGCGAGCTCGGCCAGCGGCTCCAGGAAAGCGTCGGCAAGCTTGAGGCGTCCCATCGCCGCTGCAAATTCTGCGCGCTGGTCCGCGCCCAGTGCGGGCAGTGCCGCGACGACGGCATCGTGCCGCGCTCCAAGCCAGGGCATCACGCCGGCGAAACGTTCGACGCAATTCTCGGCGCGATAATTTCCCACGTCATTGCCGAACAGAATGTCGAGGACTGGCAGCAACCCCAGATCTGCCAACGCAGCCAGCGCAGCGAGTTGGTCGAGTGACTGATCCTTGCGGCCATGACCAAGCCATTGCGTCGTGACCTGGCGCAGCCATTCAGGCGACTTCTTGGAACCGAAGTACCAGCTGTCATGCTGTATGGCCTCCAGTGCGCTCAGCGCTTCGCCGAGCCGCCGCATCTGTGCTGCATCCCATTCAACGCCGGGCGCGAACAGCCCACTCTCGTCTCGCGGCGGAAAGCTGCGCATTCGTCGCGCCCAAATGGCTTGCACCTTGCCCGTGGCGAGCGTCGACAGCACCGAACTGGCATCTCCAGATGCGACATAAGCGCCAATTTGCCGTTCGATTCCCGGAGCCGCCTTGCCCAGCCGATCGAAATGCTTCGCGACACGGCGCGCGATCTTGGCTCCGTTGCGCGGTGCCGGATCGCCGATACCACGGATGTCCACGGAGACCGTGCTACCTGTCAAAGCTCCGATCCCACGGCGCAACCTGTCGAACAGTGTTTCGACCATTGATGGCTTCCCCCTGCTAGGCCGCGTTCTAGGTAGACCGATACGGCGGTTCCTAACCATCCCTTTCGTTGATCAATCCGCACGGTCGCGTTGCGATAGGATCGGATCAGCTCTCGACCTCTTCCGGCCGCTTGCCGTGAGCGTCGCTGGCGTCGACCGGCAAGCGCGGAAAACCTTGTTCACGGAGGGAGCGGGATTTGCTCAAACTCAAATGCCATCCTAGAATAATCCATATGGCGACCGGGAGAGAACGCCCCGGAGCGGAAGAGTGGACCTGCTCTTCTCGTATTCGCAGCAATCTCCGACACCAGGCAGTGGAGTAAATCTATGGAAGACGCTGAACATAGTTTGCGAGCCTTGGCTCAAGTCTATTTCGATGCCGCGTACGACATGGATGCGGAGCAGTTCCAGGCGATATTTCACCCGCTCAGTGCTGTAACCAGGATTGGCGATGACGGTGAGGTCGGTGTGATGCCGATCGAGACCTGGCTGGCCGGCGTGCGCAATGCGACCGCGCCGCGAAAGCTCAAGCTCGAGCGCAAGGACGAGGTCGTCGCGATCGATGTTTCGGACAATCTTGCCCTGGTAAAACTCAGGCTTCAGATGCCGCCGCGTTACTTCACCGACCTGCTGTCATGCCTGAAGGTGCAGGGCGCCTGGAAGATCGTACAGAAGGTGATGTCGGTCGACGTCCGTCAATAGATCCGCCTGGTCAATCGTCGATGCAGTCGTATTGCGAGCGCTTGAGGCTTGCGGCGTCGAGGTCAAGCGCGTCCGAGGCGATAGATCGAAGCGCCATGCGTTCATTGCCGTCGACGACAATGAAACCACCAGGATCGGCGCTCGAGTCGAACCAGCGTTAAAATATTCCGACGGATGTCGGTGCGGTGGCTCAGAGATTTTATAGCTGTACTAATATTATGCCAAATGAGGTGTTCGGGGAAGTCCTGACTGGAATTCCGGAATCGCCGCGAATCGGTGATAAGTCTGCGCGAACTATGTTGCATCGCCAGACCCCGCCAGCATTTCTCCAACCGTAGTTAAGCGGCAGTACGTGATCTTTTCCCGATCAGAGTCGATTGACCATAGTTTTGGGCGGGTGATAAGCTGTGTTTACTGTCGAGAGTCGCAAAAATCTGCGGTCTGCAACATTCATTGCCAATCGGCCCGGCCTCTCGTCGGGACGGTCGGTTTGATGCGGATCGTGCCACTCAACGAAAACAACCCCGGGTCGCGCACGGGGAAAGCATGTCCGATGCGGTAGGCGAGATGCTTGGTACGAGCGACGCGATTACGCGTCTGCGCGCGCTGACGCCTAAAATCGCCCGCAGTTCCGCGCCGATCCTGATCACCGGCTCCACCGGCACCGGCAAAGAGCATTTCGCGCGCGGTCTCCACCGCGCCAGCCGCCGGGCTCATGCGCCATTTGTCGCGATCAATTGCGGCGCGATCCCCGACACGCTGTTCGAGGCCGAACTGTTCGGGTTCGAGCGTGGCAGCTTTACCGGCGCCTTCCAGGCACAAAAGGGAAAGGCCGTGCTGGCCGATGGCGGCACCCTGTTTCTCGACGAAATCGGGGAATTACCGCCACTCAGCCAGACCAAATTGCTGCGCATGCTCGAAGAGCGCGAGGTCAATCCGATCGGCGCCCCGCGTCCGGTCAAGGTCGATCTGCGCATCGTCGCGGCGACCAATCGCGCGGTCGAGGAGCAGGTCGAAGAGGGGAGCTTCCGCAGCGATCTCTATTATCGCCTCAATGTCGCGCGCGTCGATCTGCCGGACCTGAGCGAGCGGCGCGAGGATATCGCGCTTTACCTCCACCACTTCATCGATCGTTTCAATCGACGCGACGATTGCCGGGTCGGCAGCCCCGACAATGAGCTGATGAACGTGCTGCTCGATTATGACTGGCCCGGCAACGTTCGCGAAGTGCGCAACTTCGTCGAAGGGGTCTTTATCGACCCGCCCGACGGCCCGATCGGCGTATGTCATATTCCCGCCGCCTTCCTTCGGCTGCAGTCGAGCTATTCGCGGAGCAGCGACGAAGAGCGCAACCTTATCCTGTCGGTGCTGGAGAAGACCGACTGGAACAAGGTCGAAGCCGCGAAGGAACTGCACTGGTCGCGCATGACATTGTACCGCAAGCTGACCAAACACCATGTCACACGCGGCGGCGCCGGGAGCTAAAGCCTCGCGCTGGCAGCGCCGTGGCGATCCTGTTTCGACACTAGGAAAGAGCGCGCCGATATAAGGCCGGCAAGCGATGACATGCCCGAGTCCGTGTGACGGTTGAATCGCCACCGGCGACAGGGTCGTGGGAGATATGGGACACCGGTTGTGTCGTATCTTTTTGCGCTACCTCTGCCAGGCGGCTAATATAATATCTTTATATATCAAGGGCTAATGCGACACATAAGGTCTTGGGCATCGCTTGGGCACGAGGCGGGGTTTCGATATGATTTCGCCCACGCAATAATCCCTCGGCAGGAGCGGACCGATTTTTACGCTCGAGGCTCCGGGGGCGTAACACTGTCGCAGCCGCGATCGGGGAGTGTGACACAATAGCTGTTACACACCGCGGAAAAAACGGCTGATTTCCGGCAAATATCAACTGGCACGCAACCTGCTGATGCTTGGCAAGCAGGGAGTGACTTGCCCATGAAGCGGTTGAGATCGGTATCGGAAGCAAATGAGCGCGCGGGCGGTGAGTCCGAAGGCGTCGTTGCCGCGATCTACGTCAACTATTTCGAGCTCGGGCATAACCCGTTCGAGTTCCTGATCGATTTCGGCCAGTTCCATCCCGGCCTTGCGGACGGCGAAGGCGCGACCGCGATTCACAGCCGCATCGCGCTCGCCCCGCCTTACGCCAAGATGCTGTCGGCACTGCTCGCCCGATCGGTGCGCGAGCATGAAACCGAATATGGTCCGATCGCCGTGGTCGGTGCGCTCTCCAGCCCGATCGATTCAGTACTCAGCCCGCTCGGCGATTTCGAGGAGCGCGCCCGCGCGCTGCGCTCGCAACAGCCCCATTCCACTTCGGCCCCTTCAAACAACCATAGGTGATTCGATGACTGCGCAGATTCGCCCCAACCGCATGGAAGTCAGCGACCGGTTCCCGATGCTCGGCTTTGCCGTTCGCACCGACGAACCCAATGTCGAGGCTGAAGTGGTGCTCGCCAATGACATCGCCCTGTTCGGCGGTCAGAACAGCAACCGGCGCACCGCGGCCAATTTCTATTCCAGCCGGGAGCATGGCACACTGACGGTACCGCGCGGCGAGGGCGTCTTCGTCGTACCGCCCGATGTGCTGGCGCGCTTCATCGGCAGTGAGAAGATCTTCTTCGGCCTAGCCACCGGGCATGGCGGCAATGGCGGCCTGAACGTCGACGCGCTGCCGCGCGACGGCAGCCCCTATGTGTCGCTGCGCGGCTTCACCGGCCGCACGCTGCGGCGCAATTTCGGTGGTGCGCGCGGGTCGGGCGCACCGCGTCTGGAATGGACCGGCGATGCGCCCAAGCCCGGCAGCGAAGGCTCGAACGGGTCGGGCAATGGTGCTGCATCGGCGATCGCGTCGAACGGCGCCAATGGCGCGTCGGCAGCACCTCAGCCCTCGGGCAAATATGATGACGGATTCGGCCCGATGCCGGCGATCCCGGCGCGTGAGAGCAGCTATCGCGGACGCCCGACGGCGAGCGGCCGGCAAATGGGTCGCGGGCAGGCGGTCGGGATCACGATGAGCAGCGGCACGACCGCCGCCGCCGCGCTCGACTGGATCCGCACCAAGATCGAGCAGGGCGTGCAGGCAGCGGGATCGCATGTCGATCCGCCGTCGATCTATTATCTCGGCGACAATAGCAGCATCTTCATCCGCGCCTGGCAGATCACGTTCGGGGCGACCGCGCTGTTCGTGCCGACCAACGGCTTTCTTGCGGCGATCCCGTCACTCGCTGCCGAGACCGGCGTGACATTGTCGATCGGGCCGGTGCTCGATACGCCGCTGTTCGGCGGCGGGATTGGCGTGGCGTTCTCGCCCGACGGCCAGGTGGCGCTGTTCGGCGCCGGCGAGATCAGCGCCGATTTCGACGGCCTGCTCGAATTCGTGAAATCGCTCAAGCTCGCGCTGACCGCGAAAATGAAGCTCGGTTATAATCGCGGCGGGCTCGCCAAATTCGCCGATATCAGCACGGTCGCCGGCATCAACGTCGGCGAGGAGGTCGTCGGCGGATCGGAAATCTGGCTCGATTCGACCGGGAGCGGCATTGGCGGCGCGGTTAGCATCGGCGTCGGTTTCGCGCTGCAACTCGCGGCGCAACAGGCCCCCGCCCGTCGCGTCGGCATCACCATGAGCAGCGGGACGACGGCCACTGCCGCGCTCGACTGGATCCGCGCGAAAATCGAACAGGGCGTGCAGCTGGCGGGCGACACGGTGGACCCGCCATCGATGTATTATCTCGGCGACAATAGCAGCATCTTCACGCGCGCCTGGCAAATCGGCCATGGAGCCGCCGCGCTATTCTCGCCGTTCAGCGCCTTCCTCGCAGCCTTGCCGGGGCTTGCCCGCGACAGCGGCGTGACCTTGTCGATCGGCCCGGCCCTCGACACGCCCTTGTTCGGCGCCGGGGTCGGCGCGGTCTTCGCGCCGGATGGGCAGGTCGCCTTGTTCGGAACCGGAGAAATCAGTGCCGACTTCGACAGCTTGAGCGAATTCGTCACCTCGCTGAAGCTCGCGCTGCAGGCCAAGATGAAGCTTGGCTATAATCGCGGCGGACTGGCGAAATTTGCCGATCTTCATACCGTTGCCGGGGTGAGCGTCGGTGAGGAACTGGTCGGCGGCGCGGAAATCTGGCTCGATTCGACCGGCAGTGGCATCGGCGGCGCGGTCAGCATCGGCGTCGGCTTCGCGCTGCAGCTGGCGGAGCAGGAAGCCACCGAGAGCAAGGCGGGTTCGCCCGCCTATGTGCCGCCGTCGCTGCCCTCCGACCCGCGCCAGCGCGCGACGCGCATCGGCGGCAGTTTCGGTCAGCGGATCGGCGAGGCGCTCGACCTCGGGCTCGATGGTGCGACGATCACGCCGCTGCTCGACAAGCTCGATCCTCCGATGGCCGCGCTGCCGCTTGGCGTGGCCCGGTCGCTGAACGCCACCACCTGGTCGATCAACTGGGACGGCATCGATGCGGTGCCGCAACCGACCGGCAAAAGCTGCTGGGCGACGACGCTGTCGATGCTGATCGGCTGGCGCGACAGCAAGAGCGTCATGCCGTCCTGGGTCGCCGAACAATGCGGACGCACCATCAATGATGGCTTGCCTTGGGCGAACCGCGCCGACGCCGCTGCCGCCCTCGGTCTCGGGACGGTCGCGCCGGCCTGCTACACGCCGGACGGATTTGCCGGCCTGATCGAACAGCATGGCCCGCTTTATGTCGGCAAGATCATGAGCGACACGATCCATTCGGGTCACGCTGTGCTCGTCGTCGGCATGTATTCCGACGGGCAGAATTATTTCGTCCGCGTGGTCGACCCCTGGGATCGCCCGGTCGGCACGCCCGGTGCGCCCGACCCCTATGAGAGCACGCACAATAGCGGCAGCCGCTACATCATGCGCTACGAGGATTTCCAGAACGAGTATGAAATGGCCGCGGCGGGCAACCCCGCTTATGTCCAGATCATCTATGCCGGCGTTCCCCTGGGGCAGGCGATCAACCGGGGCACCGGCGCGCCATCCGGCTTTGCGATGTCCACGCCGCAAGCGCGGTCACGGGCCAGCGCAGCGGCATCCTCCGGGCGCCGCGTACCGGCCAATGCACTGGTCGCGCCCGCAGTCGCCGTAGAAGTGGGGATCGCTGTCGGGTCGGTCATCGGTGGCGCGATCGTCTCCGCATCGGGCACCGACATAACCTATCAGGTCGATTCATATCGCGGCTGGAAGCGACCGCGACAGCTCGATGCCCAGGCGCCGCTCAACATTGTCGAAGACGCGTCGATCACGATCGATTGGGATGACGATTCGATCCTCGACTCGATCGGGATGAAGCTCGACATTCGCTGGCAATATGATGGCTGGTCGCTCGGCAACGTCATCATGGTCGCGCATGGCTTCAACGATGCCGTCGGCGATGCGCTGGCCGTGCACGCGCAGATTTCGGAAACCGATAAACCGTTTATCGGTACCAGCCCGACCAGTGCGCCGCGCTATATCAACAATCCCGGGGCGATGCTGGTCGTGACGATCACCTATCGTCGCGAGCGAATGGTGCGGGGCGACGAGGTCTATGAAAAGGTGATCACGCTGCTGCCGACTGGCCAGTACGTCGAATCCGGTCGCGAACTCTGAGCCAGGGACAGAGATCGATCATGGCATCGTCCTACGGCTCCCCGCCCGCGCACCGCTCGCTCCAGGCATCGAAGCGTGTTCCCGCCAGCGCCCTGGCGGGGGACTTCTGGGGCGGCCGGTCCGGAACGACCGCGCCCGCTGGCGACGGCAGCGATATGTCCGAAACGACGACCGAGACGTCGCCCACGCCCGCCAGCACCAAGGCGCCGCCCGCGACGGAAACGCTTGGCCGTCGGGCGGGCGCGGTCACCGATGAGCTCGACTTTCCCGAATTCGTCTCTTCCCTGATCCATGGCACGTGGGACGCGATGGTCGATTCGTCGATCCGCCAGATGGACGCCTATGCCGATCTGGTCGCGGCGATTTCCAAGCCGATGGCGCAGTTCCGCGAAGAGAATGTCACCGCGAACCAGGCGCGCGACTGGCTTGTCTCGCAATATCCCGGCGATCTGGCTCTGGCGCGCGACGACAGCGGCGTCGCGGTCGTGCCGCGCGGCGCGCTCGACGAGTTCGGCAGCGGTCCGTCGCCGGACTGGCTGCGCGATTTCGGTGCCGCCGATCAGCCGCTCACCCCCGAGCTGATCGAGGAAGTGCTGATACCCGCGGCGCGCGACCGGCTGGCGGGCGACCGTATGCAGACCCTGGCGACATTGGTCATGCTCGGCATGAACCGCATCGTCGTGCGCGACGGTTCGATCACCGCGCGGCTGAAGTTCCGCGCGGCAGCCAGCGACAAATCGTCGGTCGATTATGCGGTCAGCGACGATCCCGGCAGCGCGACGCCGTCGGGCAACTGGTCGACCCGCGGCAGTACCGCCTATGCGGCACCCGTCACCAAGGTATCGACGGTCGGCGTCAATGCGCAGACCGACACGACGATGAATGCCGAACTGTTCGGCGAAGTGAAGATCAATTTCGCCAGCGAGACGATCCCGCTCGACCGTTTCGCCGACGATGCGCGCCGGACCATGCTCGAGCGCGCCGCGCGGCCGATGCCGCCGACTGCTCCCGCCACGGCTCCCGCTCCCGCCGTCCCGCCCGCTACGATCGCTCCGGCAGCAATTGCTGCGCCACCGTCGCCGCCGGTCGCAGCGCCGCCCGTCCTCGCACCGGCCTCGATCATCACCCCGTCACAGCCGATCGGCGCAACCCCATGACGTCCGCCCGCCGCCTACTCGAAGACATGATCGGCGAGCTCGCCGACAGCATGATCGCGTTGCCCGAGACGCAAGCGGGCGGCGGGCTGCGCACCACCCGCATCGAACTCACCTTGCCGGTCGAAACGCGCGTCACGCGCGGTCCTGCGGGGCTGCGCATCGAAGCCGACATGCCGCGCACCCATACGCGAACCGATTTCGACTTGCCGGTCGGCCGCTTCACGCTGACCCTGGCCGAAGTACCGGTCGAGGCCGTGTCATGACCGGCAACGGCTCCATCGCGCTGGAGGATTTCATCCAGGCGGTCCAGCTTCAGCTCGACACCGCCCAGACGCGCATGAGCCTCAAGGCGCAGAACGACAGGCTGCCGCTGACCTTCGCGATTCGCGACATCGCGATGGATCTGAAAGCGCATGTCGAACTCGACGACGGCGAAATCCGCATTCGTCCGGCTGGTCCTCAGGACAAGGATCCAACGGTCCTGAAGCTGACCTTCACCGCGATCACGCGGCCGATGATCGAGGAAAATGCGGTCCAGCTCGCGATCGATAACAAGGACGATGTCCTGTTGTCGTCCCTCGGCGATGACGAGCTTGACCAGGACGAACGCCGCCGGCTCGAGGGGATCGGCGTGCGCACCGTGTCGAAGCTCAACGAAATCCGCAAACAGGGATTGGGCGGATCGGTCGGGCGGATCACGCGGCTGCCGATCGACAAGCTGGAAAGCGTGCTGTCGCGCGCTACCCGGCCATTGGTCGACGATGTGTCGAGCGAGCCCGACGGTGCCGACGAGTTGCGCCAGCGGCTGCGTATCAAGGGGCGCAATTTGCTGCGCGACGGCACGCCACCGCGCGTGTCGATCGCCGGACGGCCGGTCAATGTCGTCCATGCCAGCGATACCGAAATCGTGCTGGCGCCGGATATCGATCAGCTCGCCGGGCAGATGAGCCTGAGCCATGACAGCAAAGCCCCGACCGAATTGTGGTTCGACCAGAGCCATGCCGCGCCGCCGCTGATGCAGCCCGTCATCGAGGGCAATGGTGCGCTGTACGGCAATGGAGGCCACGCATGAGCGTCAGCCGCGCCATCCTGCCCTGGGCGCATCGCTCGGGTGCCTATGCATTGCCGACCAGCCTGCTCGTGCGGCTGAAGCTTGGCGAAGTGCCTGCCGGGATCCCGGCCGCGCTCGACGTCCGGCGCAAGGCCGCGTCGCCCGCCGGCAGCACCGGGCACGGTGCGCTCGACCGGGTGGTGAGCAGTTTCGGCAGCCATGTACAGGTCTCGCGGCTCCATGCCGCGGCGCGGGCGCTCCGCAACGTCGGCGCGCGCAACATGGGGTATAGCGAGGAAGAGGAGGTGTCGGGCATCGCTCGGGTCCTGCGCTTCGACGTGGCCGAGGGCACGCATGTCGGGTCGCTTGCCATCTCGCTGATGCAACTCGATCTGGTCGAGTCCGCGATCCCCAATTATATCACCACCGTCGGTCTCGACGGGCCCGATATGCCCCGGCGCCCTTCGGGCGATGACGATGGCTGGGATCCGCGCGACCTGGTCAATGCGCGGCGCGCGCTCGCCTATGAAGGCGGCGATGCCAGCGTCATCGTCGGTGTGGTCGACAGCGGGCTGGCGCTGGAGCATCCCGAATTCGCCGGCCGGCTGCGCCATGGCTATGACACGGTGCAACTGGGCAAGGGCGAGCTGGCCGGCGGCGTCGCGCTGCTCGGTGACAATCAGGGTGCCGATACCAACCCCACCGACCGCTATGTCGGCCATGGCACGGGCTGTGCCGGGATCATCGGCGGGTGCGGCAGCGAGATGCCGCCGGGCCTTGGCGGCGACTGCCGCATGCTCCCGTTACGCGCGCTGGGCGCCGCGCGCTTCCCCGGGCGCGATGCCGCGGTGGGCGTCGGCGCGCTCAGCGATCTCGACATGGCGCTGGTCATGGCGGCGCAGCTCGGCGCGAAAGTCATCAATTGCAGCTTCGGCACCGAGGATGACGCGCTCGAACCCGGCGCGCCGAAACCACATGCCGAGGCGGTGGCTTTCGCGACCGCGCGTGGCTGCGCGCTGGTCGCGGCATCGGGTAATAGCGGCGACGACCATATCTATTGGCCCGCGGCATTTCCCGATGTCATCGCGGTTGGTTCGGTCGCGCTCGACCGGTCGGTCAGCAGCTTCTCGACGCACGGCAAGCACGTTGCGCTTTGTGCGCCCGGGGAGCGCGTCCGGACCGCGTCGCTCGATGGTTATCAGAGCGCGACCGGTACCAGCTTTGCCGCGCCCTTCGTCGCCGGCGCCGCCGCCTTGCTTGTCGCGCGCGCCAACACGCGCGCTGCCGCGCTCGACCCGGCTACGATCAAGTCATTGCTGATCGACAGCGCGCAACCGCACCGCGGCGATGTCGGCCCCGGCAATGGCGCGGGCGTGCTTGATGCCGCGCGCGCGCTCGAACTGCTCGATCAGGCGCTCGACGCCGATGAAACGACTGAATTGGGAGGTGCCGATGACGGCTGATCCACCCTCCGCCCGGCACTGAACCGACACTTACACTCTCTTCGAAAGGAACATCGACATGGCAACTCCGACAACCCCGACCCCGCCCGCCTCTCCGTCCGGTGCAGCATCCAAAGGCAGCGGTGGCATCAAGATCGTCAACATCGATTTCTTGGACATCCGCGATCGCGAGATCACGGCTCGTAGCGACGTCCGCTCCGACTGGCAGATGCTCGAACAGCGCAAGCAGAAGGTCGGCACGCTGGGCGAGGATGACCAGGCCGAATATAACCGCCTCACCAAACTGCTTGCCGTGGTGAACGGCACCGCCACCAAGACCCCGCAATTCCTCGATCCGCTGTTCGGTGCGACGCGGCACCTGCTCCGGCAGGACGATCTCGGGCTGCAGCCGATCGAGGTCGAGCATCGCGGCTTCACTGCCGCATCCAGCGCCAGGCTGGAGTTCCCCAAGCTCGCCAATGCCGACGAAGCGACGCGCGACCGCGAAGTCGCGCGGATCGGCCTGGTCCTGGGGCTCCTGCAATTGTGGAAAGCGCCACTGCCGCGTCTCATCGCGGATTCGACCGGTGAGGTGAAGGCGGACGACACCAGCCCGAATTTCGGCGAGTTCGGTGAACAGCTCGTCAAGGCGATGGCACGCGTCTCTACGCGTATCGACCTCGCCGTACGTATCCTCAAGACAATGTCCGATGCGGTCAATGTCGCGGGCGACGCGCGCGAGCCGGAGATATCGAGCCTCGAATACGCGCAGGTTTTCGAAAAGCTGGTCGAGCGCAATATCTCGGCGAAGGATCCGAACCTGAAGCCGCAGGTCGAGGAATCGTTCGGGCGCGTGCAGGATATCGGCGCCGAAAAGCCGATGCACGAATTCGAGATCAACTTGCCCGACCTCGAAGCCACGACCGAGTTCGAAGTGGTCGGCGACCATTGCCGGCTGATGGGCTCGTTCATCTTCGCATCGGCATTTGAGGAGCTGAAGGCGTTCCAGGTCGTCGACAAGCTGGTCGAGATGTCGCAGCGCGGCGAGATTCCGCTGATCCGCGGCCCCGCAGGCACGCAGCTCTACAGCTATTGGCGCGAAGCCCCGAACCGGATGAGCGAAGTCGAGCGGCAGAATTTCTACGCCATGACGCTAGGCCTGCCGACCGGTCAGCCCGGTGTGTCGGTCAACAGCGACTTCCAGGACCTGTGGCTGCGCTTCGTCTCATCGGTGTCGTCGCTGGTTCGCGAGAGCCGCGTCGATCGCCTGATCCGCTCGTCGCTGCCGGTCGCGATCAACCAGCAACAGGTGAAGAAGGCGGCGCGCGACCTGGCGGTCAACATGTCGTCGCGCGGTTATGGCATGATCTTCTATGCCGCCGCCGACCTGCAGAAGCAGATCAACGACATGATCGCGTTGCTGCGCGATCCGGAACTGCGCGCGGCGTTCGGTGCCCGCGACATGTGGGGCGTGATCGACCAGATCGCCCAGACCGAACTGGGCGGCGCCCGCAACTCGTCCAAATATCGCATGCTGGCGACGAGCGGCGCGATCATCACCAACTGGATCGCCAACCATACCGACCGGCTGCGTGACCCGACAGCACCGATGGTCGAACTGCGCGATGTCGAGAATCCGCCGGCGCGCGCATCGGGCCAGACACCCGTGTCCAAGCCGACCGACTATGATCTCGTCAACGCGTGCGAGATGTGGCTGGCGGACTCGGCGATGGGCGAGGACCGCGTCGAGCAGATGTCGCAACCGCGCGAATCGCCGCAGGTGACCAGCCGCCCGATCCAGATTCCGTCGATCGCGCGCGATCTGCTCGAAGGCACCGGACTTGGCCTGGGGATGGGTTTCGATCCGGGACTCTCGCGCGCCAACGGCCGTGCCAACGGTCATGGCAGCTATGCGGGCTATTGAGAGCCACGCCCGCACAAGGAGGATTGCGCCATGCGCTACGAACCATTGAGCCGACGGATCAAGACCCGCCTGATGACGGCGTCGCGCTCGCTCCGCACCGCCGACCCGGGGCATTTCGTCAACAACATGATCGAGGACAGTTTCGCCTATCCGATGGGCGACCGGCGCTACGAGGATAATCCGCTGTTGCGCGGTGCCGCGCCGTTCGTCCCGAAATTCGGCGCGGCGCAGCCTCGTACGCTGGCTTTCGACCTGGAACCGCTTGGCCCCGATGCGTCGGCGGGCGACCGCCGCGATGCCGCCACGCGCGAGATGCGCCGCCTCGTCGCCGACAATTTCGGCAATGAAGCGCTGCATTGGTACGATGGCGCAAGCGAGAGCAAGCGCGGCCTGTCGCGATCCTCCGCGCTCAATTACGGCGCGTTCTTCGGATCGAGTTTCGATGCCAACGGCCTGCAATCGGCGACCGTCACCTATGAGGGCGGCTCGGGCGCGACCAACGACGTCAACCCGGCGCTGGCACGACTGATCGGCGCCGCCATGTCGACCATGCCGGGCATGCGGCCGGTATTCACGACGCTTGTCGCGGGCCGGGATTATGGCAGCCAGATGGTCACCTTCCTGATGACCAACGGCTTCCGCCTTGCCGAGATGCAGCCGATGCTCGACGAACTCGGGCTGGGCAAGCGGCTCGCCAGCATCCTCCAGGTAATCGGCGTCGCGCTTGGCGGGCGCTTCGAGATCCCGCCCGGCGCCGCGCTGGTCGCGTTCGGCCGCAGCCCGCAGGGCGTCGAACTCGAGCTGCAGGTGATGCTCGACGCGATCCCCGACGTGCCGCCGAATTTCCTGCAATTGCTGACCATGAACTTGCGCGAGCGTCCGCGCGAACTGGGCACGCTGGAACGTTTTCTCGAGGCCTTTACGCCGGAAGACAATGTCTGGCCGGGACGCTTCAGCATCCTGAGCGTCAAGATCGCGCCATCGGGCCCACCCAAGATCGGCCTGTTCCTGCGTCCGGTCGAATTCGAGATCAGCCCGTCCGCCGGGCTCGTGTCCGAGGGGACGCCATTGTCGGTGCACTGAACCGCGCCGTCGTCGCTCTGTTACCGCCACCGCTCTGCCGCCGATTGTTCGAGGATCCATGTCATGAACGCAGCCGCTCGCATCCCGCTCGACGACATTGGTGTCGAGCCGCCACCGCGTCCGGAGGTTCGCGCCAAGGTGCAGGAACTGCTCGCCGCGACGCCGGCCTTTCATCAACTGCCGTCGAGCCAGCAGATGCAGGTCGCGCGCGACACCGCGCGGATCGCCGACGCATTGGTCGGTCAGGCCGCGCCGGGCACCTCGTCCGTTTCGTCGCAGGCGATGGCGGGCGGCGTCGACCAGTATGAGTCGGACCAGGCGGCGGTCGATGCGATCGGTAACGACCCCTTCACCGCCGGCGCTGCGCGCGAAGGCGCGGCGATCGCCGGCGAGTTCATGAAGCAGGTCAATTTCGTCGAATTCGTTTCGGGGCTGATCGACGGCGTGTTCAATTCGATCGTGACGTCGAACATCCAGCAGATGGAGGCCTATTCGAAGATGGTCTCCGACGTCTCGAAATCGCTCAACCAGTTTCGCGACGACAATACGACGTCAGACGACGGCAAGGATCAGCTGTGCGAGGCGTTTCCCGATGTGTTCGATATCGGGCCCGACAGCTTTACCGGCGGCACGCAACCGGTCCTCAAACTGAAGGACGGGGTGGATCAGGACGCGGCGCTCGCCAATGTCGCCGGTACGCTCAACCAGCATGCCGACAAGCCGATCGAGTCAATCGACGTGTCCGATCCGGAAGTGCAGGAAACGCTGATCAAGGCCGCGCGCGGGCAGATCGCTACGTCGCGGCAGCAACTGCTCGCGACGATGGTGCTGATGGGCCTGTCGCGCATCGTCGTGACCAACGGCAAGATCTCGGCGAAGATCATGTATGATTTCAACGCGTCGAGCCAACGTCAGCTCTCGCGTACCGCCATGGCGCGTGACTATGCCCGCGATGCGCAAGGCAATCTGCTGAAAATGGGGACGACCGAAACCGAGAATGAAACGAGCGACAAGGGCTCGCGCTCGCGCAATAGTTCCTACGAGGCCGGAAAGGGTAGTTACACCGGCACGTACGACGCCGATTACTACACCAAGGGCAAGTATAAATATACCGAGAAGCCGGTCATGACGGCGCAGTCGATGGCGAGCGAGACGCAGAACGACAATTTCTCCGCCAAGGCGAGCCTGATGGGTGCGGTCGAGGTCAATTTCAAATCGGACTATATGCCGCTCGACAAGATGGCGACGCCGGAAATGATGGCGGCGATCCAGATGCGCTCCAAGCCGATCGATCACAACAAGCCACAATATACGCCCGGTCCCGCACCGGCACCGGTCGCTGCTGCGCCGCCGCCTGCGCCGGCACCTGCCCCGGCGCCGGCAAGGGCCTGAGCCATGAACGCCGCATCCGTCATCGAACGCCACGAGGTCGCGGTTCAGCCGCCGACCGGCCTGTCTCCCGATGCGCTGGCCCGCGTGCGCCCCAAGGTGCAGTCGATGCTGACGCAGATTCCCGCTTATGCGCAGATGACGAACGAGGAACAGGCCAAGCTCGCGCACGACATGGTCAAGGTGCTCGCCTATATGGACGACCCCAACCGCATCGTCGAACAGACCGCCCCCGTGCTGGCCCCCGTCCTGGCCGAAGCGCAGGCCGACGCCAATGAACAGACGCGCAAGAACCTGTCCCAGTCGCCCGGTTTTGCCGGCAAGGATTTCGTCGCCGGCGCCGCGGCACAGGGTACCGACCAGTTCGTTCGCTTGGTCAAGGAAGTCGATTTCCCGGCCTTTGTCGGCGGGCTGATCAACAATGTGTTCAAGACGATCGTGGAAACCTCGATCGAACAGATGCGCGCTTATGGGGAGCTGGTCGCCGCCGTTGCGAAGACCGCGGAAGATTATATGGCCGAGAATATCGGCATGGGTCAGGGCCGCGATTATCTGGCGCAGCGCTTCCCCGATCTGCTCGACGTGGACATCGACGATGACGGCAATTCGAAGTTGAAGGTGACCTCGGACGATGAGGAAGCCGCTCTGGCCGAAGTGCATTCGACGCTCGGCATGAGCGGGGAGGCGGCGACCGACCTTTCTGAAGAAGAGACCGAGATGGCGCTGGTCAATGCGGCGCGCCTGACCATGGCCAAGTCGCGGCAGCAGCTTCTGGCGTCGATGGTGATGCTCGGGATCAACCGTATCGTCGTGACCGACGGCTCGATCGTCGCCAAGGTGAAGTTCGACATGCGCGCGACCGATGAAGCGAAGCGCGGCTATCGTGCTTCGGCCTATGATCGCCAGACCAGCCGGAACAAGAATGTCAGCGCCTTTGGCGGCGGGTTCCTCGGTTTTGGCGGTGGCTCGGTCAACGTCAACGAACAATCGCATGTCGCGACCGTCAGCACTGGTGTCGACGAGACGAGCGAGTCGAAACTCGATCTGACGGCCAAGCTGCAGGGCGAGGTCCGGGTCAACTTCAAGTCCGATTATCTGCCGCTGGAGAAAATGGCGACGCCCGAGATGATCGGCGCGATTCAGGGCAATTCGCAGCCCACCCCGCCGCGCAACATGGCGCGTTCCGGAGCGACGCCGACGCCTGCCGCGCCGGCGACGCCGGGACAATGACCGGCGTGGACACCCGGTCGCTCACGACGGCGACACCCTTCGGCCTGCGCCGTGTGCTCGAAGAGGCCGAAAATCTGGTGCTGGCGGCCGAAGCGCACAGCGTGATGATGGCCGAGCTCGGCCAGATCGACTTGCCTCCGGCGGAGCGCGCCGATGCAATGCAGCTCCGCGCGATCGCCAGCCTGTACCTCGCCTCGACGCTCGAGGCGGCCGGCCTGATCCAGGCTGCCGACGACCTGACGCGGCTGGTGCGGACCGGCGCGCTGGGCGGGGATCTCGGCGAAGCGGCGGCGCTGATCGAGGCCTTCTGGGATGGACGTAACGACCGCGCGAGCGAGCCCGAACGTCTGGCGCTGTTCGGCCGGTTGTTCGGCGCGCCGGCCGGGCCGGACGATGCCGCCGGCGGCGCGAACAGCGACTTCGAGGAAATGCTGCTCGATTTGTGCGACTCGATCATGAAAGCGGTCGATGGCGGCGGCCAGGGACGTGCCCGCGCCGCCGCTGCCCGTCTGGCGGAAAACGTCGCCGCGGCGTCGAATGACATGGTGCAGATGCTGGCGCGCGAGATCCTGCAATCGCTGGGTCAGGCGATCGCGATCCTCAATCATCCTTCGGTGCGCGCGATGCTTGCCGCGCGAACGATGTGGGATGCGGTGACCGCGATCGATCGCCGCTTTCGCCGGACATCGCGGCCGACGCTGACGCATCTGCGGCGCGGGCGCGCGGGGATGGCGGTGCTCGCCTGGCTGGCCGACCATGTCGATACGATCGAGGGAGGCGGCGGGTCGCTGGTCTCCAATGGCGATCTCGTTGTCGACGCGGCGATCGACTGGGTCGACGAAACGCTGTCGATCGTGCGCGGTGAAAGCGAACAACCGGCTGTATCGGCTCGCGCTCCGGCGGGCGGCAGGGCACCGGATGCGGGCGGGTCGGCCTGGCGCGACCTCGGGCGCTGACATGACGACGACCGCGCCCGCCACCGCGGCTTTGGCGCAACCGCCCGGTCATGTCCGGGCGGTGGTGCACGACGCACTGACTCAGGCGCAAGGGTTCGAACAAGTCGCGCCGGACGACCGGCGGACGATCGCCAACGCGCTGGTCCGCATCGCGCATGCGGCAAAATTGCTGGAGGAGGAGAGCAGTGCTCCGGCTCCGGCGAGGGCGGCGGCGCCGGTGGCCCGTGCGATGGATGCGGAAGAACATTATGGCGGTTCGGCGGTGGAGGGGATGGCGGGCACGACGCGGCGCATGCTGCAGGCGATCAGCTTCCCGCGCTTCGTCAACGAACTGATCACCGGCGTCTTTCGCGCGATGGTCGAAACCAACCAGCAGCAGCTGCAACAATATGTCGAGCTGGTTCGCGGGGTCTCGCAGTCGCTCGACGGATTTTCCTCGCTCGGCGGCAGCAGCGACGATCCGGCGAAGCGCTGGCTCGCGCAGCAATTTCCGCAGAGCTTCGCGGTCGAGGAACCCGAGCCGCCCGACCCGCGCGACGTGCCCGACCCGGAGGACGAGCCCGAACCGGTGCGGCTCACGACGCGTGGTGCGCCGCCGAGCGCGGATGCCATTCGTGCCGCACTCAGCGTCGAACCGGGCACGGCGGTGCCGACCGGCGCGCAGGAACTCGTGCCGTTCGTGCGCGCGTCGCTCGCGCGCAATCGCCAGCAGATGCTGGCCACCATGGTGCAGATGGGCATGCAGCGCATCGTGATCGATTCGGGCCGCATCAACGCATCGATGCGCTTTCACATCGATGCGAGTTCGGCGGCCGAGGAACAGTCGCACAGCGGCTTCGACACACGGACGACGATGGGCGCTAGCGCGTCGGGCGGCTTTGGCTTGTGGAGCGCATCGGCTTCGGTGAATACGACGATCGGCTATGTCCGCACCGACGATGTCGCGACGCGGGAACAGACCAACGCCTCCGCTGACCTCAACAGCTCGGTCGAACTCCATTTCCGCACCGATCAGGTGCCGCTCGACCGCATTGCGTCGGAGCAGACGGTCGAGCGCCTTCGCCTCAATACGCTCAATCCCGAACGCGAATTGTCGATCGCGGCGGAAACCGATCGCGCACGCATCACCGCAGACCAGGCGGCCAACACCGCGCGAGCGGCCAACCGCCCGCCCGCGCTGGCGCCCACACCACCGCCGCCACCGCCGAGCGCGGTCGATTCCGCGATCGGCGCGGTTACCGGCAGGAGCGCGGGAGGGGCAGCCGGGAGCGGCGCGGGCGCCGGCTCGACCTCGGGCGGCGGCGCAGCCGGCAGCTCGACCACGGCAGGTGCCGCCCGGACCGGTGCCGGGTCAGCACCGACTGCCGGGGCGGGTAGTCCCCCGGGCGGCGGCGCACCGGCGGGTGGGAGCGGAGGAACAGCTGCAGGTGGGACAGCGGTTGGAGGCAGTGCATCGAGTGGGGGCGCCGCTCCAAACCCGCCTGCCGGTACCGTGGCTCCCGGCGGATCGACCACAGCCGGCACCGCGACTGCCCCGGCCAGCGGCGGGGCGGCGGCGATCCGGACCTGAATTGCGCATTTGCGCGACTGGCAACGCCCATGGCCGATGATGTGCCTGGGCCATAATCGGTGATCCGTTCCGCCGGTTCGGCGCTTCGAGCCCAATACCGTCACCAGCGACGACGTTCAGCTGGCGATCGAGGCCGAATTCAAGAAGAAGGGGCGAAACGTCGGTTGACCTGGGGATGCCTGTCCATGAGGTTCCGCAGCAGGCCCGCAGGGAATCTCGATATAGCCATGACCGATCCAAGTCCGATTGCCGATCCTGCGAGTAGCGATCCGGTCGATGCAGCCGCCACCCCCGCCACCTCCGCCTTGTCCGGCGCAAGATCGTACACGCGTGTGGCGATCGCGCTGCACTGGATCATCGCGCTGTGTCTCCTCGGGCAGATCGCGCTGGGATGGGGCCTGAACGACGTCCCGGACGGGCCTGCGCGCTATGCGGCGTTCCAGCTGCACAAGTCGATCGGGATATCGATCCTGCTGCTCAGCGTCGCTCGCCTCGCCTGGCGCCTGCTGCATCCGGCTCCTCCCGGGGAGCCAATGCCCCGCTGGCAGCGCCTGGCCTCGGGTGTCGTCCATTGGGGTCTCTATGCCATCATGATCGGCCTGCCCGCGACCGGATGGATCATGGTGTCGACCAGCAAGCTGGCCATTCCGACACGGCTGTTTGGCTTGGTGCCATGGCCCTCGATCCCGGGCCTGTCCAACCTCGAACCCGCGACCAGGGCGATCTGGAACAGTTTCGGCAGCAATGGCCATGCGGTGCTGGTCTATGTCACCATCGCCTTGCTGGTGCTGCATCTCGGCGCCGTTCTGAAGCATCAGCTCATCGACAGGGACCGAGTGTTCGCGCGCATGGCGCCGGGGGCCCTGCCCGGTTGGAAAGAACCGCGTTTCTGGGGTCTCGCCGCATTGGCGCTGATTGCCGTGCTGATTGGCTCCAGCCTGGCGCGTGAGCGGGGACCACATCGTGCCGCCACCCAGCGTCCGACCGCCCAATTGCCGGCAGCGCTCGGCGCCGTACCGACCGCGTCGCCGGCTTCGACGGTGACTCCATCGCCGGGTGTGACACCGCTCGTTCCGACGCCCACGCCCACACCGGCTGAATCCGCAGCCCGGCTCGTCCGCTGGACGGTACAGGACGGGCAGCTCGGCTTCTCCACCAACTGGGCCGATACGCCCATTACCGGATCCTTCTCGCGCTGGACCGCGGATATCGTCTTCTCACCCGAACTTCTCGATCGGTCGAGCCTGACGGTTCGCATCGATCTCGCATCGGTATCGACCGGAGACAGTCAGCGCGACGCCGCCTTGCCGACCTCCGACTGGTTCGATGTTGCCACACATCCTTCCGCCGTCTTTCGCAGCGAGCGAATCCGATCCACCGGCGGCGACAATTATGTCGCGAGCGGAACGCTTGACCTGCGCGGCATACGAAAGAAGTTCAGCTTGCCCTTCACCGTCAGGATCAAGGATGAGTCCGCAGCAGCGCATGGCACGTTCACGATCGACCGGACCCTGTTTGGGGTCGGTCAGGGGGAGTGGTCGACGACCGACCAGATTCCCGCCGCCGTTGCGGTGAAATTCTCGCTCCGGGCCAGGGGAACGGCCGCCAAATGATCCGATTCCACCGCTGTTGTTCGGGAAATAAAAAACCCCACCCCTGTTAAGTTGGAGAATTTCATAGAGATTATCCTTTATTATCAGTGCAATGACCCCAATACGCCGCCACGGGATAACAGCGGTGGAACAGCGGTGGGAACAGCGGATAACAGCGGTCAGGTTCGGCCATAACAGCGGGAACGGCGACATTGGGGATCCTCGATTAAATCGTCATGAGAAACAGCGCGGCGCGGCTTGGTAAAGTCACGCCTGGTTCGACGCTGCCATGGCCCTGGGGTGGAGTTGAATCGGGTCGCAGTGTGGAGCGCAATTTTCGTCGGGGAGGAATGTCCGCGCACGACATTTTCGCGCTGTGTAACATCACGAGGTACCAGGAACGATCATATGGGCGAGCGATCGTCAACTTGGCGCGGGTCCAGGCCTGCCATCTATGCACCGTAACTGCTCCACCACCACTTAATCCCAGCTCAGACCCCGGCGACAGGCGGGGAGAGCGTGCCGAGCCAGGCGACAAGCCCGAAGATCAGCAGCGCAAGGCCGGTCTCGACGGCAAGGCTGCGGCGCAGCAGCGCGAGTGCGGGTTGCGGCATGCCCTGATCGAGCGCGGCCTTCAGGGCTGGCGTCAGGCGGAAACGGTTGAGCGCGGCCAGACCAAGCATCGCACTGAACAGCATCAGCTTCACGATCAGCAATTGCCCGTAAGGCGTTGCGGGGAGCGTCAGGACATGATCGGCGCCGACAAGGAACGTGCTGTTGATCAGCCCGGTAGCGACAAGCAGCGCGACGATGATCGTTCCCATGGTGGAAAACCCGGCAAGCGCGCGCCGGGCGGTGTTCACCCGCTCGACGTCCGCCGCCGCTCGATCGCGCAGCACCAGGAACAGCAGGATGAAGAGCGCCCCAAGCCAGGCGGCGGCCGCGAGCAGGTGCAGGATGTCGGACAGCAAATGTATCCAGCCGGCCATGCCTTGTGTGGCGGCGCCATGGCCCGACCAGGCGAGGGTGGCGACGGCCACGCCGCTCAGCAGCGAAGCCGGAAGCAGGGCCGCGACCGGCCGTCGGGCGATTGCCGGCGCGCAGATCAGAATGCCGAACAGAACGGCGAGCCGTATCAACAAGGCCCAGCCCAGCGCCGTCCCGGACAACAGCATGACCAGGGTCGCCTGATCCACCTCCGTGATCGAGGTTCCGGCCATACCGGCTGCCTGTAGAATGAACCCGAAGCCGGAAAGCATCACTCCGGCACTTGCCAGGGCAAGAAGCATGGGCCGGATCGGTAGGGCGCTGCGTCCGTCCCGACCCAGGCCACTCATTCCATACAGGCCGAAGAACGCAATCCCGAACAACAGCCCGAGATCGACGAAGAGTGCGTAACGGACCGCGATGATCGGCCAGTCGCCCAAGCGATTACTTCACGGTAAAGGCGATGCGGCCTTCCACGCGGTGCGTATCGACCGAAACGACATGCCATTGCACCTGGTACGTTCCGGCCGGAAGTGCGCGCGCGAAAGTCGCGACCAGCGTCTTGCCATCCTTGTCGAGCGCAGTCTTGAAGCCGCCCATCTTCATCGGCGCATGATTGGCCATGCCGGGCATGCCGGTCATCACCACATCCATGCCCGACATCTGCGGGACAAGCTTTTCGCTGAAGGCGAGTGCGATCCGCGTCGGCTTGGCGACCGATGCGCCGGTGGCCGGTTGCGCGGACAGCAGCCTGGGATGCGCCAGGGCAGGGGGTGCCCCGAAAAGGCCGATCAGAGCGGCCGGGGCAAGAGCTGCCAAAAGGGCCGTACGCACAAAGTTCATTGGTATCTCCTTCGGGGCCGATATGCTCAATACGCAAGGGCAGAGCTTACCCCTCGGTACTTTTGCGCAGGTCGATATGAGGGGGATCGCCATCTGCTGCGTATGAGATGATATGAGCTCGGAGGCTGATGCATGAACGAAATTGAGGCGATGCTCGCGCGCCTGCGGGACGCGCCGGTCCATCCCGGGCTCGCCATGATCGATGCGGCGGTGTTCGACGAACTCGCCGCGCGCGCCGCGGCCCCGCCGCCGCTCAGCGCCAGGGCCTTTGGCGTGGCGGCGGTCATGGCGCTTGCCATCGGCATTGCCGGCGCTGCCCTTCCCGGTAGGTCCGCCCGCGCCGCGCCGATCTCGCCCTTCGGCGCACCCTCGGCACTTGCCCCCTCGACGCTTCTGGGAACCGGCGAGTGAGAGACTATCGCCGCATCATTCTCATCGCGCTCATCGCCTTTGCGGCAGCGATCGCCGGCGTGGTGGTAGGCCGCGAGTTCGTCGTCCCCGAACCGCCGGTGGAGAATCAGCTGCATGAGCTGCTGCATGAGCAGCTCAATCTCGACAAGGATCAGCATGGCCGTATCGACCTGATCGAGCAGCGCTTCGCGGTGCGGCGGCGCGCGCTAGAGCTTGAGCTCAGGGCCGATAATGCGCGGCTCGCCGAGGCGATCCAGGCGGAGCATGGCTATGGGCCGAAGGTGGCGGTGGCTATCGATCGCTCGCATCAGGCGATGGGCCAGCTCCAGAAGGAGACGCTCGAGCATATCTTCGCCATGCGCGGCGTGCTGCGGCCCGACCAGGCCGTCAAATTCGACCGGGCCGTAGTGGGGGCGCTGACGGCCAACGACAGGTGACTGGCGATGAGGTGACTGACGGTCAGGCGACAGGCGGTCTCGCCGGCTGCACGGACGGCGAGCTGACCGCGCTCGCGCGTACCGGGCGGCAGGCGGCCTATGGCGAGCTGATGCGCCGTCACCGCGATACCGTCTACCGCATCGTCCGCGGCCAGATCGGCGATGCCGATGAAGCGCTCGACGTGACGCAGAACAGCTTCATCGCGGCCTTTTCGGCACTTGCGCGCTATGATCGGACCCGGCCGTTTCGCGTCTGGGTCGCACGGATCGCGATCAACAAATGCCATGACTGGGCGCGGCGGCGCGCCGTGCGGCGGTTCCTGACCTTCGCGGCGCCGCTCAGCGATGCGGAGCAGGTCGCCGACAGCGCCGTGCCGGCCGACACCATGCTGGCCGACAAGCAGGCGCTGGCGCGCACCATGCGTGCGATCGCCGGCCTCCCAGCCTCGCTGAAGGAGCCGCTCGTCCTGCACACGATCGACGAACTTTCCCAGGCGGAAACCGCCCAGATCCTCGGCATCAGCGAAAAGGCGGTCGAGATGCGCGTGTACCGGGCGCGGGCGAAACTGGAGAAAATGTTGAGGGGTTGAAGGACGGGCCGCGTATTCCAGTCCATAACCGCCACGACTTCCGGGACGATCGCAAAGACAATGACGATATCCATGCTCGATCGCCGTACCTTGCTGCGCGGCGCGGCGCTGGCCGGCGGCGGTGCTGCTCTCTCAAGCTGGTTTCCCGCCTGGGCGCAGCCGGTGTCGGCGGGCATCGCGGCAACGCTGCCGACCGTGGCGGGCACCGATATCTCGCTGCGCATCGCGCATCAGATGATGACCGTCGATGGTCGTCAAAGCCATGCGATCGGCATCAACGGCACTGTCCCCGCACCACTGGTGCGGCTGAGGGAAGGGACCACGGTCCGCCTGTCGGTCACCAATGATCTCGATGAGGACAGCTCGGTCCACTGGCACGGGTTGCTGGTCCCGTTCCAGATGGACGGCGTGCCCGGGGTCAGCTTTCCCGGGATCAGGCCGCGCTCGACCTTCGTCTATGAATTTCCGGTCCGGCAATCGGGCACCTATTGGTATCACAGCCATTCCGGGTTGCAGGAGCAGATCGGACATTATGGCCCGATCGTGATCGACCCGGCCGGTGTGGATCCGATCCAGTCGGACCGCGAACATGTGATTGTGCTGTCGGACCACAGCCCGCTTCACCCGCATATGATCTTCAAGAAGCTGAAGCAGCAGGGCGGCTATTTCAATTACCAGAAGCAGACGCTGACCGATCTGATGAAAGGCAAGGATCAGCCGCTCAAGGACCGGTTGATGTGGGGCGGGATGCGGATGGATCCGACCGACATCTCCGACGTGACCGGCGCCGCCTACAGCTATCTGATCAACGGCCATGGCCCGCGCGACAATTGGACTGCCTTGTTCCGGCCCGGCGAGCGGGTGCGGCTGCGCTTCGTCAATGCGTCGGCCATGACGACGTTCAATGTGCGCATCCCGGGGCTCAGGCTGACCGTCGTCCAGGCCGACGGCCAGCCGGTGCGCCCGGTCACTGTCGACGAATTCCAGATCGCCATCGCGGAGACTTATGACGTGATCGTCGAGCCCGTCGAGGACCGCGCCTATACTTTGGTCGGCGAGGCGATCGACCGGTCGGGCATGGCGCGCGCCACGCTGGCACCGCGCGAGGGCATGACGGCTGTGGTGCCGCCGCTGCGTCGGCGTCCGCTCGCGACCATGAAGGACATGGGCATGGGCGATATGGGCGCAGCACCGGTCGGCGGCGCAGACTGTCCGCCGGAACATGCGGCGATGGGCCATTGTACGCCGGCGCCAGCCGTGCCGATGGATCATAGTGCGACAGCGGCCGGCGGCATGGCCGGCATGAATCATGGCGCCGGTGGCATGAATCACTCGATGCGAGATTTCTCCAATGCGGCCGGGGTCAGGAAGAGTCCGACAGTCCAGACCATCTCGCCCATGCCGATGGACCGCACCGGCGAACCCGGCCAGGGGCTCCAGGATGTCGGGCACAAGGTGCTGGTCTATCGCGACCTGATGGCGGTCGATCGCAATCCGGACGTGCGCGCGCCCGACCGAGCGATGGAAATCCACCTCACCGGCAATATGGAACGTTATATGTGGGCGTTCGACGGGGAGAAGCTCAGTGAGGTGAAGGACCCGATCCCGTTCCTCGAGAATGAGCGGGTCCGCGTCACCCTGGTGAACGACACGATGATGGGGCACCCGATCCATCTGCACGGCCATTTCTTCGAGCTCGTCACCGGTCATGGCGACCATGCGCCGCGCAAGCATACGGTGCAGGTCCAGCCGGGCGGCAAGGTGACCTTCGACGTCACCGCCGATGCGGTGGGCGACTGGGCGTTTCACTGCCACATGCTCTACCACATGCATGCCGGCATGATGCAGGTCGTGACGGTCCGCCCGCGCATGGGCGAGGCTGCATGAAGACGCTGCTCCTTCTCGCTGGGGCGTCGCTGATCATGCTTGCCGCGCCTGCGCGCGCGCAGACCATGGATCATTCGATGCATGGGATGACGATGCCCGCGAAACCAGCTGCAAAAGCGAGACCCAAGTCCAAAGCCGGGCCGGCGGCGAAGAAATCCACTCCTGCCGGGGCGGCCATACCGGTGCCGGCAGCGAACCCTGCGAAGCCGCCGCCGGGACAGGACATGCCGCCCATGCCGATGCCGCAGACAGCACCGGCCGAGGACCCGCACGCCGGCCATGTCATGCCAAACGCTCCGCTCGCGAGCCCGGACACGCCCGCGCCCGGCTCGGGCGGTACCGCGCTGCCGGCAGGCGATGCCTCGGCGCCCGCTGCGTCGGAGGCCAATTATGCCGATACCGTCTGGGGCAGCGAGACCATGGCCGCTTCGCGCCGGCAGTTGCGGCGCGAACATGGCGGCGGCACTTTTTCGCAGGTGATGTTCAACCTGGCGGAATATCAGGTGCGCGACGGTCGTGACGGATTTCGCTGGGACGGCGAAGGCTGGTTCGGCGGCGATATCAACCGGCTGGTGGTGAAGTCGGAAGGCTCGGGCGGCTTTGGCGAAGGCGTCAAGGACGCCGAGATCCAGGCGCTCTACAGCCGCGCGATCGGTCCCTATTTCAACCTTCAGGCGGGCGTGCGGCACGACATCATGCCAAACCCGTCGCGCACTTATGCGACGGTTGGGTTCGAGGGGCTCGCCCCTTACTGGTTCGAGGTCGAAGGCGCGCTGTTCCTGTCCGACAGGGGCGATCTGCTCGCCCGGGTCGAGGGCTATTATGACCAACGCATCACTCAGCGGCTGGTCCTCCAGCCAAGGGCCGAGCTGAATTTCGCCGCGCAGGATGTGCCGGAGACCGGCACCGGCGCGGGGTTGAGCGATGTCGAACTCGGCCTGCGCCTGCGCTATGAGGTCACCCGTGAATTCGCGCCCTATATCGGCGTCTCATGGGATCGCCGCATCGGCGACACGGCGCGCTATGCGCGGATTGCGGGTGAGGGGGCTGGGGCGACCAGCTTCGTGATTGGCGTGCGGACCTGGTTCTGACGCTTTAACCACCAGCTCAGGACTAACACCAACTCGGGTTGATGCTTATTCAATCTTCCATCTGCTTCCCCGGTGAAGGCCGGGGTCCCGTTGGCAAGCATTTGTTGGCCTGGCACTTCGCGTTGTCACCTCGACCTTCTCGACTGGCCCCCGGGCCTTCGCCGGGAAGCAGTGAAGTTGGGTCAGCAGCAACGCTGTTTGGTATAACTCCTGTGCGAGTGGAATCAGTGCAAAAGCGCGATGGAGGTCCAGCGGCTGGCCTCGTCGCGTCAGGTCGGCTTTCCGGCCTCGTGAAAGGCCGTGACGACCGCCGCCATATCCTGCTCGCCATGCCCCGCGGCAAGGACGGTTTCGAACAAGCGCCTGCTTTCGGTAAGTAGCGGCACCGGCGCACGGGCGGTCGCGGCGGCTTCGGCGACAAGGGCTGCGTTCTTGCACACATCCCGGATCGCTGCCTGTGGCCCGAAGTCGTCCCGCACCATCTTGGCAAGCTTGGCGGCCGCGATATCGCTGCGCAGCGGGCCGGATGTGATGACCTGTTCGAACAATCCCAGATCCAGGCCAAGCGAACCGGCCAGCGCCGCGGCTTCACCGAGCGCAGCGACCGTCGCGACCAGGTAGAGGTTCACCGCCAGCTTCATCGCCATGGCGGACGGCACGGCGCCGGTTTCGACCATCTCCCGGCACATCGGGACGAACAGCGGGCGCGCGCGCGCCACGGCGTCGGGATCGCCGGCCAGCATCGCCACCAGCGCGCCGGATTGTGCGGGCAGGCGCGAGCCGGAGACGGGCGCCTCCACGAAACTGCCGCCCGCCCCCCGGATGTCCGCCTCGAGCGCCTGCGAATAAGCGAGCGAATGCGTTCCCATATTGACGATCAGGTGCCCGCCGACGCGGGCCGCGAAACTCGCCCCGCCACGATCCAGTATCAGGTCGGTCGCCTGATCGTTCGCCAGCATCAGGATCACGGTGTCGCACGCTTCGAACAGCGCCGCAGGGGTATCGGCCACCACGGCGCCGAGTGCTCGCAACGCGTCGTACGGACGCGGCGACCGGTTGTAGACAGTGAGGTCGAGCCCGGCGCGGCACAGATTGGCGGCCATCGGCTCGCCCATCAGGCCCAGTCCTGCAAATCCTGTTGGCATGCCGTGCTGGTAATCCGCCGGCAGCGGTCCGGATAGTGGTGAATTGCCGGCCCAGGCGGTTATCTTGCCGAACCCATTCCGGCCTGCTCCCGGGTCGAGATCGAAAATCGGCTCAGGTCGTGACGCCGAGCGCGCCGGCAACGCGCATTCTGCGCTCCACCACTCGTGCGGCCGCGCGCGCGATGAACCCATGCACCTGTTGCCATGGGCTGCCCGCATCGAGAGGGTCGTGATCTACGACCATATCGAGAATCGCGCCGCCCCATCCTTCCGCCAACAGGGTCAGTGGCTCGAGATCATTGCGTCGCGCATCGCCATCGAAGATCGCCGAGGGGAAAGGGAGCACGATCGACGGCGAGGCGAATTTCTCCGCGACCGCGAGGTCGCCGCCATGGCCGAGCGGATCGAGCAGCACGGCGCCCGCGACGCGCGACACATAGGAAGAGGGGGAGAGCCGCGCCCACCAGGCGGTGGCGAAGCAACTTGCGCCGCTGGCCACGAGCAGGACGGGCCGTTCGGCCGCGCGCACCGCTTCATCGAGCCGCACCGCCCAGAGATTGCGCTGCGAGTCCGTATCCGCGGCATAGTCGACATGAGAATCCCCGAGCCATGCCAGGCCCGGCAGCGCACGCCGGGAAAATCCCCGATTCCGCCGATCGCCGGTGGTGATCACGGAAAACCGATCGTTGGCAGGCAAAGTGATCGCGGTCATCACGCCTCTCCCGAAAGCGCCTCTTTTTTCCGAAAACTGTCGAGTCGCGGGCCAGTTTATTCCCACTATATGGCTATGCAATAGCGCTGCGCCGGAGAGGTGTCGGGGGGCGATGAGCTGGCTCCGCCTGGTTCTCGCCAGGCAGCTCAAAACCGGCCGGCCGCATCCGTCGCCGGTCAGCCATTAGGAAGTGAGTAACCATGCGCCGCTAACGGTTGCGCATGTTCATGGCGCGGATTTCCCAGGGCGGCGCATTTCCGGTGAAGCGGCCCGCTCTCGCGGCCGCGCGCCGCCGCGACATGCTGATCATTGCCGGCGTGCTGCTGATCGCGGCCTTGTTCCTGTTTCTCGATGTGCGGCCCCTGCCGATCCTGCTGTGGGATGAATCGCGCAACATCGTCAACGCGCTGGAAATGAACCGCGGCGGGTTCGGCCTGGTCACCACCTATCGCGACGCGCCCGATCTTTGGAACACCAAGCCGCCCCTGCTGATCTGGCTGATGGTCGCGAGCGTGCGGTTGTCCGGGGAGTCGGAATGGGCACTGCGCCTGCCCGGCATGATCGCGACATTGGGCACGCTGACCATCGTCATGCTGTTCGTGCGGCGGACCACCGGATCGGCCTGGACTGCGGCGCTGGCCGCGTTGCTGCTCGCCGCCAGCCCCGGCCTGTTCGGCGAACATGGCGCGCGAACGGCGGATTATGATTCGCTGCTGATCTTCTTTTCCACCGCGTATCTGCTGTTGCTGTTCGGCGCGATTCATCGCCGCCGCCCGGCGGGGTGGGGCCTGGCGCTGATCGGCCTGTGCGTGGTCGGCGCGATCCTGACCAAGAGCGTCGCCGGCGTCATTCCCGGCCTCGGCGCCGGCCTGTATCTGGTGCTGACCCGCCGCGTGCCGAGGCTTTGGCAGGGTTGGGGATATATGGTCACGGGCGTCGCGATCGCCGGCGCGGTCGCCCTGTTCCTGCTGGTCCGCGACATCGGAACCCCGGGATATCTGCTGGCAAGCTGGCACAATGATATCGGTGGCCGCTTTGCGGAATCGCTGATCGGCGATCGCAAGCCCGCGACCTTCTATCTCTCGATCCTGTGGGCGGGCTATTTCGCCGCTCCGCTGCTGCTGGTCCTTGCACCTGTCGCACTGACCCTGACCAGCGGGCGGTCGCGCGCCGCCTTGCTCTACAGCCTGTCGATCGCCGTCACCTTGCTGGTGGTGATCTCGCTCGCGGCATCGAAGCTGCACCATTATGTCCTGCCCGCGCTGCCGTTCATGGCGATTGCCGCCGCGATCACCCTGCGCGCGATCGTGCTGCGCCTGATCGCCGCCCATGCTGCCGGCAATCCGCGCCACCGGATCCGCGCCGCCGCCTTGCTGCTGGTCGGGGTCTTCTCGTTGTTCAGCGCAGTGCAAAGCGCCATCGCGCGCCGCTATCTGATCGATGCGCCGTATGAAGGCAGGGAATCGGGCCGCTACGGCGTTCTGTTCGATCGCCTGGCGCGGCAGCAGCATCCGATCACTGTGGTCGATCCCGGCTTCGTGCGCGACGAGGACCGGCACTATACCCCCGTTCTGCTTGCCTATCGCCTGCTCTGGCAGGGCCGGGGCGTGTCGATCGGCTGGGCCACGGCGTTGGACGGCAGCGTCATCGCCGGGTCCGGCGTGATTGCCAGTTGCGACCGCGAGATCGTCGCGCTGCTGCTGAAGCGGGGTCCCGACATCGGCGGCGTCGCGGGGTGCGCCGCGATCGTCCGTCGCTAGCTTCCGCTCAGGCGGCCAGGCTCCACCGTCCCCGGCCGGCACCCTTGGCGACATACAGCGCCGCATCGGCCTGGACCATCATCTCATGCAGGGTGACGGCTCGCCCGGATGAGCAGGCGATGCCGACGCTCGCGCCGACATAGGCCTGCAATCCCTTGATCTGGAACGCCGATCCAAGCTCGGTGACGATCCGCCGGGCGATCGCTTCGGCCTGGGTACAGTCCGCGTCGAACAGGATCACGCCGAACTCGTCACCGCCGACCCGCGCGACATAATCGCCCTCGCGCACCTGCAACGGCAATCTTTTGCCCACTTCGCACAGCACCAGGTCGCCGGCGGTGTGGCCAAGCCCGTCATTGATGCGCTTGAAATTGTCCAGGTCGACCAGCAACAGGCTGGTGTGCCGCGTGCCGATCGGCGTGGCCAGCATCTCCTCGAAGCCGCGGCGGTTGTATAATCCGGTGAGATGGTCGCGCACCACCAGCTCGCGCAGCTTGGCATTGGCCTCCTGCAATTCCAGGCCGACGCGGCGGCGCTCGCTCAGATCGACGATCTCGGAAATGAACTGGATCGGTGTCCCGTCTTCCTCGCGCACCACCGTCGCGCTCAGCAGGACGTGCAGGATGGCGCCGTCGCGGCGCAGATAACGCTTCTCCATCTGATAGGAATCGCGTTCGCCGCGCATCACGCCTTCGAACAGATGCAGGTCGGCCGCGATGTCGTGAGGATGCGTGAAGTCGGAGAAGTGCATGCCGACCATCTCGCCGGTCGAATAGCCGAGCATCGCCGCGAATGAGGTGTTCACTTCGACGCACAGGCCGGTCACGCTGATGATCGCCTTGCCGATCGCGGCGGCATGGAAGCTGGCCCGGAACATCTGCCGGCTGGTGCGAAGCTCCCGCTCCAGCATGCCGACCCCCTGCATGACGCCCATTCTGATCCTGTTGCTGGGGCGTTGGCCCGCGTACGATCCCACGACCCCTGTGTGTGATCCCGGTACCATAGTAACCGGGTTCGGTTAACGATTGTTTTCCCCGGTCTGGGTATCTCGCATAGGAGGGGGCATGGAACGGGAAATCGCTCGAACGCGCTGCACGACGGAGGATCACTCGACCGTCATGGTGATCGAGTATCAGCATGTCGCCGCGCCCGTGCCCGGTGCGCCCGCCCGCGACTATCCCGGCGCCCGCCGCCTGGCGCTCGCGAGCGGGGAGGCGGTGCGCTACATCGACGCACGGACTTTCGAGGTGATCGGCAGCGGCGAGCTGCTGCACCGGCTCGATTGAACGAAGCCGGTGCATCGCTTTGATGGCAGGTCAGCGCCGTATCAGCACGATGATGTACAGCAGCGCGGAGAGGGTCGGCAGGATCGTGCGGACATGGTTCCATAACACCCAGTCGCGCAGATAGGTCTGCCACACCGCGACGATCTCGGTCGGCGGTGCGGCGGCGAGCTGGTTGTTCAGCGGCACGTTGAACATCATCGTCACGCCGAAACAGCCGATCACATAGATCAGGCTCGCGGCCAGGATGAGTTTCGAGTCGAGCGCGGCGAAGGAGAAGAGCGACCAGCCGGCAAGGCCCAGGCACAACAGGGTCGCGCCCATGAACAGGATCATGAACGGGGCCATGACCGCGGTCACGTTGATCCCGTTCATGGCATTGGCGCCCTGCTCTGGCGGGATACGGCCAAGGCCCGCCATCACGAAGGAGGAAAAGGCGTAGAACACGCCCGCATTGAGCGCGGTGGCGATGGCTGCGACGATCAGCAGCAGCGACGGGATGGTCTTCATCACTTTGCCTCCCACACGCCGGTTGCCGCAGTGCGCGCGACATAGTCGGCGAAATTGCCCGGTGCGCGGCCCAGCGCGCGTTGCACCCCGTCGGCGACCGGCAGGTTACGCCCGTCGAGCACGGTGGAGAAGAGGTAGACCACCAGCTCGATGATCTCCGGCGGCAGCTCAGCCTCGATCAGGCCCTGCTTGTACGCCGCCATCGGCACGCTGTGATAGCCGATCTCCCGGCCCCGCCCGCGTGCGATCTGCGCGATGGCGTCGGCAAAGCTGATCGCCTCCGGCCCGGTGACTTCATAAAGCTGGCCGCGATGCCGGGTGGTGGTCAGCGCCTCGACCGCGATATCGGCGATGTCCTCGGCATCGACGAACGGCTCGGGCGACAAGCTGTCGGGCAGCGTGACCGCGCCAGCCAGAATCTCGTCGAGGAAGAAAATCTCGCTGAAATTCTGGAAGAACCAGCTCGCGCGGATGATCGTCCAGTCGAGCGACGTCGCCTGCAACACGCGTTCGGCGTCGACCGCCTCGGGCTCCCCGCGGCCGGAGAGAAAGACGATGTTGGTGACGCCGGCCTTCTCCGCTGCGTCGTAAAAGGCAGTCACGGTTTCGACCGCGCCGGGCACGCAGATGTCGGGCTGATAGGCGGCATAGACCGCGGACACGCCCTCGAGTGCTGCGGCCCAGGTGCTGCGGTCGTCCCAGTCGAACGCCGGCGTCGCGGAGCGCGATCCGATGCGCACAGGATATCCTGCATCCCACAGCCGCGACGCGACGCGCGAGCCCGTCTTGCCATTGGCGCCCAGCACGAGAATGGGGCTGGCTTCCGTCGTCTGTTTTCCGGTTGTCATGATCCACTCCTTCCATTAACGTGAGTATCACTCATATAAAAAGTGATATACACTCACATTTTTGAGTGTCAACGGCCGGAGTTCGAAAAAATGACCGTAGTGGAACCAGTCGTCCCGGATCGTCTTGACGAGGAAGCGCCGGCGGCGCGGCGCAAGCCGATGCAGCAGCGCAGCCGCGACCGGCTCGAACGCATTCTCGGCGCTGCGTCGGAACTCATCGTGCGCACCGGCAGCGATCAGGTGAAGATGAACGAGATTGCCGCGCTGGCGGGCATCTCGATCGGGTCGCTCTATCAATATTTCCCCGAGAAGAGCGCGCTGATCCGCACCCTGGCCGAGCGCTACAATGCCGCCAGCCGGCTGTGCATCGAGGAAGCGCTAACCGATGTGGCGGATCTCGATGCGCTGCTGCAGGCCTATGCCGGGCTGATCGATCAATATTATGAGATCGTCATGGCCGAGCCAGTGATGCGCGACATCTGGTCGGGGATGCAGGCGGACAAGCAGCTGATGGCGTTGCAGCTCGCCGAAAGTCGGGTGTGCGGGGCGCTGCTGTCGGCGGCGATGCAGCGAGTTCATCCGGAACGCGATCCGGCGCAACTGGAAATCGCGGCGTTCCTGATCTGGGAACTGGGCGAAGCGACGATCCGCCTGGCGATCTCCGTCGAGCCGGACGAGGGCAGGGCGCTGGTCGACAAGTTCAAGCGCATGACCGTGCAGGAGATCGCCGCGCCGTCGGTTTGAGGGAGCCGAGGTCATCATTGGCTGAAACCTGTGCGCTCCGTTCGTTTCGAGCGAAGTCGAGAAACCCCGCGCAACGCTTGAGACCTGTTTCTCGACTTCGCTCGAAACGAACGGGGAAAATCAATCCCAGACCGGAACGGACACATCCGTAACGATCGTCACCGATCTGGCCCTATCGTCTGGAGCATCGCCATTCCGCAGCTATAGTGGCGATGCGACTCCGCGTGCTGCGAGAGTCCGGGAATCCCGAGGGGGAGCATCGATGTCGAACGTCGCGGGCAAGGCCTATGGCATGAACGTCGTCACGCCGATGCGGCCGGGCAAGACCTGGATCAACCGCTTCATCTTCATGCTCGCCCGCGCCATGCCGGGGACGCTGTCCGGGCTCCTTGGCCTGTCGCTGATCCATTTCGCGCGCTGGGTGATGATCAAGCGCGACCAATGGCCCGAACGCGGCCAGGGCAAGCAGACCCTGCAGAATGACTACATGCTGTTCTGCAGCAACTTCAACGGCACCTGGGACCAATATATCGACGCATTCGCGGATGGCATTCCCGGCGGGCTCGACACTTTCTGGTACTCGAGCACCAAATATCCCAATTCGATCCCGATCACCCCGTTCAAAAATTACATCCGCGCCAATCAGGTCGACACCAATTATTATTACAACGCGACCCCGGGCAGCGCGCAACGCGACATCAAGCTCGCGCTCAAGCTGAAGGCGGCGCTGCTGCGGGTCGATGCGGCAGGCGATGATGCCGCGCTTGCCGCTGCCTTTGCCGCAGTGCTGCTCGATGTGCAGGGCGGGCTCGGCGTGCCCGGCTATGCCCCGGTTGCGAGTTGCGACACCAGCGCGGCGGATCGCCATCGCTCGGAGGCGGTACGCGAACGCTGGGGCCCCAAGGGCGACGGGCCGCCGCCCGCGCTGCATGTGCTGCACGGTGTCGCGCCCGAGGTCATTGCTGCAACTGCCGGCGATGCGGCACCGCCGCTGGTCGGTGCCGCTTCGATCACCGAAGCCGCGTCACCCGTCATTGCTACCGCCGATGCTGAACAGGAGAAGGCTGCGGTGCAGGCAGCGGTGCGCGCAGTGGTCGCCGGACCGTCGCGCATCGACGAAGCGCCCAAGCTCGTGCCGGTCGAGGTCGCGCCCCCTCCGCCCGACGTTGAGTCGGGGGCTGCACCCGCCGCGAAGGAGACGCCCAATGCCTAATCTCGACGGCGGCCATTATTTCTTTACCGGCATTGTTCCGGTCAACAATACCGGCATCGTCCAGCATGAGGCGATGAAGAGCTCGCCGATCCATATGGTGCGTGAGGCGCTGGAGACGCTGCCGACCGCGCTGCAATCACATGCGTCGGAGAAGATCGGCATCCAGAGCCCGTTCGCCCGTTCGCTGCGCACGCATTTCGCGCGCATCGTGGTGCTCGACGAGCCTTTCTATAATGGTCGCGACCATGCCGATGCCCTGGTCTCGGCGATCCGCGGCACCGACCTGCTCGAGGCACAGCCGGTCGATGCGCTGGCCTGTCCCTATCTGCTGGTGATGATCGATTTCGACCCGGCCGACGCACAGGGAAAAGGCGAACCGCGCGGCTATTTCGAGGAGCTGTGGCGGCTGATGCCGGCCGAGCTGACTGCGGTGTTCCGCTATTGCTACGGCTTCGACGCAGTGACCGATGCGGCGAGCTTTGCCGGCTTCATCCTTGCCTGCCAGGTCGAGACGACCATGCCGTTCAACGACTATTGGGTCGGTGCGCCGCAGCTGCCGTCGCTGTCCACGGCTATGCTCGCGGCGGTCCCGATCGTCGGGCTGGCGGTGCCGCTGCTGCTCGCCTGGTGCTGGCACTGGTCGTGGTGGCAGGGGTTGTTGCTGGGGATCGGCGGCGCGCTGCTCGGTGTGCTGATCGATTACTGGCTGGTGATGCGGCGCGGCGGCAAGCCGTTCCCGGCGGCGCCCAATTCGACGCTGCGCGACGTGCTCAAGGCGCTCTATCTGCAACAGGCCTTCACCCGTTTCGTGATCGCGCGACAGGGCGCCGATCCGGCCACGCTCGGCCCCGCCTTCCGCGCTTTTCTCGCCGAGCATCGCCCCGGCGATCTCGATGCGCCGACCCAATCGCCCGGCGTGATCCGCAGCCATTTCCCGAAAGGCGCCGCATGACCGCGCTCGACCTCGCCGATATCCAGGGCGGCATCCTGCGCGCTTATGGGCAGAGTTTTCCCAAGGCGCGCTACTTCTTCCTGACGATCCGCAACGCCGCCAAGGGCCGGCAGTTCGTCGAGCAATTGCGGCCGCGCATCACCACTGCCGCGCGCTGGAAGGATCCCAATCGCGGCGAGGCGCTGCTGCGGACGCGCAACCCGCGGGTCAAGGATGTGGTCCGCGCCGAGGGCGTGCCGGACTATCCGGGCGAGGTGCAGCTGATCAAACCCAGGGTCACGCTCAACATCGCCTTCACCTTTTACGGGCTCGCTGCGCTCGAAGTGCCAACCCGTACGCTGCGCGCCATGCCCGATGAGTTCATCGACGGGATGGAGCGGCGAGCCTCGATTCTGGGTGACGATCCGTTCCTCGACAGCCGTGATGCGGTGTGGCGCAATTCGGAAGGAAAGAATCGCGTCCATCTGCTCGTTTCGATGAATGCCGGGATGAACCCGGACGGCACGCCGATCGCTGAGCTGGAGGAGGAGACGCGCTGGCTCCAGCAGCTTTGCGCGGACTCCAAGGGCGGTGTGGTGCTGCTCTCCGGGACCGGACCGGACGACGCGCTGTGGCAGGAAATGTCGGCGGTGCTGCGCGAGGATAATGGTGCGTTCTGGCCGACCAACAAGGAACATTTCGGCCTGTCCGACGGCTTCGGCGACCCGGTGTTCGCCGGGCAATTGTCGGGCGAGGCGGAACGATTGCGCATGATCGGTGGCGGCAAGATCCTGCCCGACCAGAGCTGGGCGCCGCTCGCGCCCGGCGAGTTCCTGCTCGGCTATGTCGACGAGGCGCAGGAGATTCCCGGCGCGGCGATGCCGATCGAATTCAGCCGCAACGGCACCTTCATGGCCTATCGCAAGCTGCATGAGAATGTCGCCAGCTTCGCAAACTATATCGAGCGGGCGGGCGAGCATTACGCGCGGATGTTCAACATCGCCGACCCGGAGGAAGCGCGCGAGACGGTCAAGGCCAAGATGGTCGGGCGGTGGAGCGACGGCGTGCCGCTGATGGCCGCGCCGACGCATGCCGACTGGGAGCGTTTCAAGGCCGAACTCGCCGCTGCCCATGCCGCAGGCGACAAGCCGAAACTAGCGCAGCTCGCGCTGAAATATACTGACTTCAATTACCGCCCCGACCCGGCCGGAGCGACCTGCCCGGTGACCTCGCATCTGCGCCGCGCCAATCCGCGCGACATGCTCGATCCGAATTTCACCTCGCCCGATGCGAAGAGCTGGGACGGGTCGGCCCTGGTCAATCGCCGCCGCATCCTGCGCCGCGGCCTTCCTTACGGCCATGTCGATCCCGCCGCGCCCGATGATGCCAATGAGCAGGGCATCATCTTCATGGCGATCTGCTCCAGCCTGTTCCGTCAGTTCGAGTTCGTCCAGCAGCAATGGATGCAATATGGGCTCGACTTCAACGCCGGCAGCGACACCTGCCCGATCGTCGGCAATCATGACGAGGAAGCGAAGCTGGTGGTCGTCACCGATCCGGCGACCGCGCGTCAGCCCTTCCTGTGCGACCATATCCCGCAACTGGTCGAATCGCGCGGCGGAGATTATTTCTTCGTCCCCAGCATGACCGCGCTGCGCATGATCGGCATGGGCATTATCGACCCGACCTGAAGGGTGTTCTTTCTCGTTTTGAATGAATCCATTTTATTCCGTTCGCACTGAGCTTGTCGAAGGGCCGTTCTTCTTCTGCGGCAAGACAGAACAGGGCTTCGACAGGCTCAGCCCGAACGGAGAGAGGTGGTCTTTCCCAATCGTATTCGCTCCGGCAGCCTTGACTCAGCTCTATCCTTGCGCCCAATAATGGAACATATCAGGAACGATCATGGCCGAGTCGCTCTCACCCCTTACCGCGCTTCGGCAGCGGATCGCCGCCATGGCGGGGGTACAGGCGGCCGAGTCAGCCGATCTCGCCTCGCTCGGTCATGCCGGGATCGATGCGCGATTGGAAGGCGGATTGGCGCGCGGGCAATTGCATGAGGTGATTGCCGGCGAGGCCGATGATGCGAGCAGCGCGGCGGGCTTCGCCTCGATGCTCGCGCGGCGCGTCGTACCGGAGAAGGTGGCGATCATCTGGCTGCGCGAAGGGGAAGCGCAGCGCGGCGGGGGCGGGCTTTATGCACCGGGGCTGGTCGATCTCGGGATCGATCCGACGCGGCTGGTGATCGGGGTGCTGCCCGATGCGTTGTCGCTGCTGCGCGTCGCGGCGGAGGTGGTGCGCTGTCCCGATGTCGGGGTGGCAGTGATCGAATTGTGGAAGAGCCCGCGCGCGCTCGACCTGACCGCGACGCGGCGTCTCGCGGTGGCGGCGGAGAGTTCGGGGGTAACCGCCTTGCTGCTGCGTGTCGCCGCCGAGGAAGCGCCAAGTGCGGCGCATACCCGCTGGCGGGTGCGCAGCGCCGCGGCGCTGCCGCTTGAGGCGGATGCGCCGGGGCACACGGCGCTCGAGGTGGAATTGGTGCGTCAGCGCGGCGGGAGGGCCGGGGGGCGATGGATTTTGGAGTGGGATCGTGACCAGGCTATCTTCCGCGACCAGTCGGGCGCCGGCCAGAGAAAGCAGCAGACCAGTAGTGCGCGAGGTGCGGCGCTATCTGGCGTTGTGGTTTCCGCTGTTTCCGGCCAACCGCCTCGCCCGCACCGGCGCACCGGATGATGCACCCTATGCATTTGTCGAGAAGCAGCGCGGCGCGATGCGCATTGTCGCGGTCGACGCCGCCGCGCACGCTTTGGGGCTCGGGCCGGGACTGACGCTGGCCGATGCGCGGGCGCGCGTGCCTGAGCTTGCCGTGGTCGACCATGATCCGGCCGCCGATCTCGCCTTGCTCGATCGCATCGCCGATGGCTGCGACCGTTACACGCCGCTGGTCGCGGTCGAGCCGCCCGACGGCCTGACGCTCGATATCACCGGCTGCGGTCAGGGCTTTGCCGATGAGGCCGCACTCGCCGCCGATATCGAGGCGCGGCTGAGCGCCTATGGCATGAAGCTGCGCCACGCGATCGCCGGCACGCCTGAAGCCGCGCAGGCACTCGCCCGCTACCAGACCATGCCCGCGACCGACGAGCAGGCGGCGGTACGCCGCTTGCCCATCGCCGCGCTCGACCTGGACGAGGAGACCGAGCTGGCACTGCGGCGCGCGGGGCTGAAGACCATCGCCGATCTCGCCGCCCGCCCGACCGCGCCGCTCTCGACTCGCTTCGGCGAAGACGTGACGGCATTGCTCGCGCGCCTGCTCGGCAAGTCGGACAGCCGCATTACGCCGCGCCGTGTGCCGCCGGCGCTGCTGGTCGAGCGCCGCCTGGCCGAACCGATCGCGCGTACCGAACATGCGCTGGCGATCCTTGGCGAGCTGGTTGCGGAAGCGGCGGAGACGATGGAGGAACGCCATCTCGGCGGCCGCCGCTTCGCCGCGCGCTTCTTCCGCAGCGATGGGATCGCGATCGACCTCGCGGTCGAGACCAGCCTGGCGGTGCGCGACCCGGTGATCGTGATGCGGTTGTTCGACGAACGGCTCGACAGTCTGGCCGATCCGCTCGACCCCGGTTACGGTTTTGACCTGATCCGGCTCGCGGTGCCCGTGCTCGCCCCGCTCGCGCCGACGCAATTGCTGCTCGAGGGCGGCGAAGTTGCGGCAGGCGAACTGGCCGCGCTGATCGACCGGCTGAGCGTGCGCATGGGGCGTGGTCGTTTCCGCCGGCTGACGCCGCGCGATACGCATATTCCCGAACAGGCGGTGCTGGCACTGCCCGCGATCGAAGCGGCGGCACCGGAAAGCTGGCCGCAGCCGGAGGTTGGAGAGCCGCCGCTGCGGCCTTTACACCTGTTCGATCCGCCCCAGGCGATCCAGGTCACTGCCGAAGTTCCCGATGGCCCGCCGCGTCAGTTCCGCTGGCGCCGCACCTTGCATGAAGTGACGCGGTTCGAAGGCCCCGAACGCATCGCCGCCGAATGGTGGAAGCGCGATACCGGCCAAGGCCTGACGCGCGATTATTACCGCATCGAGGACGCGCGCGGGCGGCGTTTCTGGGTGTTCCGGCATGGGCTGTACGGCAGCGAGAAGAGCGATCCGGGCTGGTATGTGCATGGACTGTTCGCGTGATGGGCGCGCCTTACTTGTTCCCCTCCCTGGAAAGGAGGGGCTGGGGGTGGGTAGCGAGCGTAGCGAGCTTTTTACCGCTGCGGCGCGCGGATCACCCGGCGCTGGTGCGCCGGTACCCACCCCGACCCCTCCCTTCCAGGGAGGGGAGAAGTGCGGTGACGACCATGCCGGAACCTGACGACCTACCCGCTTTCGCCGAACTGGTCGCGGCGACCAATTATTCCTTCCTGCGTGGAGCGTCGCATCCGTCGGACTTCGTCGCTCACGCCAACAAGCTCGGCATGACCGGCATCGGCATTGCCGACCGCAACACCGTGGCCGGGGTGGTGCGCGCCTATAGCGCGCTCAAGGAAGCACCGGAGAAGGCGCGCGCAGCACGGCTTGCCGACAAGAAGGCCAAAGGCGAACCGGAAGTGCTGACGCCGAAGGAATCGGCCAGCTGCGAAATCGATCTGAAGCTCGTGGTTGGCGCGCGGCTCGTGTTTACCGACGGCACGCCGGACATCGTCGCCTATCCCGCGACCCGCTATGGCTGGGGGCGGCTCACGCGCTTGCTGACGGTCGGCAATCTGCGCGCGGTGAAGGGCAACTGCATCCTCAAATTCGACGATCTGCTCGACTATAGCCAGGACCTGCTGCTGATCGTGCTGCCCTATTCCACTGCGCAGGAGGAAGAGGCGCACCGCAAGCCGGTGGACTATGATTACGATGACGCGAGTGATCCGCCCCGGCCCTTGCTGCGTCTCGTCACCTCACCGCCCGAGGATGTCGGGGATGTGCTCACCCGCCTGTCGCGTGCCGCGCCGGATCGCGTCTGGCTGGGGGCGGCGATGCCACGCGGAGGCCGCGACGGCCGCACATTGAGCAAGCTGCAGGCGATGGCGCGCGGGGCCGGTGTACCGCTGATCGCGACCAACGACGCGCTCTATGCCATGCCCGAGCAGCGGCCGTTGCACGATGTGCTGACCTGTATCCGCCAGGGCACCACGATCGCCGCGGCGGGCAAGCGGCTCGAGGCCAATGCCGAGCGCCATCTGAAAAGCCCCGATGAGATGGCGCGGCTGTTCCGTGATTGTCCCGATGCCATTGCGCAGACTCAGGTCCTGCTGTCGCGCATCGGCTTCGATCTCGGGCAGCTGCGCTACGAATATCCGCACGAGCCGGTGCCTGAAGGCTGGGAAGCGCAGGCCTGGCTCGAACATATCGCGTGGCAGGCCGCGATCGATCGGTACGACCGGATGCCGGACAAGGTGCTCGCCTCGCTGATCGAGGAATTCACCCTGATCCGTGAGCGCAACTACGCTTATTATTTCCTGACCGTCTATGATCTGGTGCGTTTCGCCCGTGCACAGGACCCGCCGATCCTGTGTCAGGGACGCGGCTCTGCCGCCAACTCCGCCGTCTGCTTCCTGCTTGGCGTGACCTCGATCGATCCGATGAAGCATGATCTGCTCTTCTCGCGCTTCGTGTCGGAGGAGCGCGGCGAGCCGCCCGATATCGATGTCGATTTCGAGCATGAGCGGCGCGAAGAGGTGATGCAGTATATCTATCAGCGTTACGGTCGGCACCGCGCCGGCATCGCCGCGACGGTGGCGCACTACCGATCGCGCAGCACGGTGCGCGAGGTCGCCAAGGCGCTGGGGATGAGTCAGGACATCCCGGAGCGGATGGCGAGCACTGTCTGGGGCAGTTATTCCGGCGATATGGAGGGGCGGCGGATCGAGGAAGCCGGCTTCGACCTCGACAATCCCGAGATCGTGCGGCTGCGTTTCATCATGGACCAGATTCTCGCCGCGCCTTTCCCGCGCCATCTGTCGCAGCATGTCGGCGGTTTCGTGCTGACCGAAAACCGGCTCGACGAGACGGTGCCGCTGCACCATGCGGCGATGGCGGATCGCAGCTTCATCGAATGGGACAAGGACGATATCGACGCGCTTGGCCTGATGAAGGTCGATATCCTTGCGCTCGGCATGCTGACCTGCATCCGCAAGAGCTTCGACCTGCTGCGCGATCATGGCCTGGGCGATCATACGCTCGAAGTCGATATCGATACGGATGATGAGGCCGTCTATGACATGCTGTGCTTGGGCGACAGCATCGGCGTGTTCCAGGTCGAGAGCCGCGCGCAGATCAACATGTTGCCGCGTCTCAAGCCGCGTGACCTCTACGATCTGACGGTTCAGGTCGCGATCGTCCGGCCCGGCCCGATCGAGGGTGACATGGTCCATCCCTATTTGCGCCGTCGCAGCGAAGTCGAGAAGGTCGATTATCCTTCGCCCGCCCCGCCGCATGATCCGGACGAGCTCAAAACCCTGCTCGGCAAGACCTATGGCGTGCCCTTGTTCCAGGAACAGGCGATGAAGCTGGCGATCACTGCCGCTGCATTCACCCCGTCGGAGGCGAACCAGTTGCGCCGCGCCATGGCGACGTTTCGTAACCTCGGCACGATCCATAATTTCCATGCCAAGCTGGTGGATGGGATGGTCGGGCGCGGCTATGAGCGCGACTTTGCCGAGCGCTGCTACAAGCAGATCGAGGGGTTCGGCAGCTATGGCTTTCCCGAAAGCCACGCGCTGTCCTTCGCGCGGCTGGTCTATGTCTCGTCGTGGATCAAATGCCATCATCCGGCGGTGTTCGCCTGTGCTTTGCTCAATTCGCAGCCGATGGGATTCTATGCGCCGGCACAGATCGTGCGCGATGCGATCGAGCATGGTGTCGCAGTGCGCGCGGTCGACGTGAATGCGAGTGGATGGGACAACAGCCTTGAGCCAATAGACGATGCTCTCTCGGCACTCCCTCACTGTCACCCCCGCGAAAGTGGGGGTCCTGCTTCTTCTTCAAGCGACGAACAGGAGGAGCGGGATCCCCGCTTTCGCGGGGATGACAATAAGGAAGGTGTTCTACAACACCCCCACGCCCTGCGTCTGGGCATGCGCCAGATCGCCGGGTTCAAACAGGAATGGGCCGATGATCTGGTCAAGGCGCGCAGCGACGGCGCCTTCACCTCGATCGAGACGCTCGCCCGCCGCGCCGGCCTGCCCGAACGCGCGCTGCGCCTGCTTGCCGATGCCGACGCATTCCGCTCGATCGGGCTCGACCGGCGCGACGCGCTCTGGGATGCGCGGCGCACCCCGTCCGCTGCCTTGCCGCTGTTCGCGGCGGCGCGCGCGGCGGAGCTTGGCGCGGAAGAAGACATGGCGTTGCCCGAAATGACCGGTGCGGAGCATGTCGTGGCCGATTACCAGATGACGCGGCTATCGCTGAAGGCGCATCC